>JBJOFM010000049.1:0-5322 GCA_046048755.1 Bacteroidota bacterium
TACTCAGTGGAAATCGCAGCGATGTGCTATTGTTGGATGTTACGCCTCTGAGTTTGGGAATTGAAACAGCCGGTAGATTGATGGATGTACTAATTCCTCGAAATACCAAAATTCCATTTAAAGTAGCCCGTGAATACACCACCTCGGTGGATGGACAAGTAAATATGCGTATTGCTGTTTTTCAGGGAGAGCGGGAGTTGGTGGACGAAAACCGGAAATTGGGAGAGTTTATATTGAAGAATATTCCGGCGATGCCAGCGGGTTTCCCTAAAATTCAGGTGGCTTTTGTATTGGATGCCAACGGGATGTTAACGGTAAAAGCCAAAGAATTGCGCAGTGGAATAAGTCAGGACATCGAAATCAAACCACAGTATGGTTTATCCGACCAGGAAGTAGAGCAGATGTTGATGGATGGATTTGTACATGCCAAAGAAGACGTGGAAAAACGCATGGTTCAAGAAGCCATAAACGAAGGAAAACAAATGGTGTACACGGCAGAGCGATTTATTGAAAAGAATCATGCGATGTTGAGTGAGGAGGAAATGAACGGTACAAAGCAACGAATCAATGATTTACGGGGTCTTTTAGAAAACGCGGATTCGGATCGAAATGCAATATTGGATGCGGTTACACGTTTAAACGATTATACACGTCCATTTGCAGAGCGACTGATGGATCAAGCCATCGCTGTAGCATTAAAAGGGAAAACCATATAAAACAGAAATTCAATTAAATACGTTACTGTAATTATGAAACGGAACTCAAGCATAAAGGCATTCGCTTCGGGGATTTTCTCCCGGACGGAACGATTGGGCCGGGTGAAGTTGGGGGTGTTGGTATTTGTTTTATTTTTTGGGGTAGCGTTAAATGCCCAGCAGGTTGATGGATCCAACGCCGATGAAGAATGGCGAAACCCTACCAATTATGGATTGAAAATGGGATTAGCCGTGAACAGTTTTATTGCTGGGGAATTGCAAAATCCTAGGCCCTCAGTGGGTTTTATGACCGGTGTTTATATCGAGCGACCCGATAAACGGAAGTCCAATTGGGGTTGGCAAACCGGTATGGATTTGCGTTTGCGCGGAGGGAATTTCGCCAATCCACGGATATTGGATAGCGTTTCAAATTCGGCCTATTCCCAAATTGGTTTGGTTACCATGGATTTTCCATTGCTTGCTCAATACCGTTTAAGCAGTTCGGGCGATGAAAAGAAACGAAACATCCAATTCGGATTACAACCTTCGTTGCTGTTGCAGTCTAAGCTGTATGTTGGACCCAATAAGGAACCGTTTTATAAAGATGTGTATTTGCGATCTTGGCAGAATTTGCCATTTACTCGGTTTGATGTTCAAGGTGTAGTTGGTTATCAATTTAGGGGGTATGCGATGGGGTATAACGTGAATATTAAGTGTTCCGTGTTAAACATGAATCCTGCCTCTGATAATAGTTCCGATATGGGTGGAAGACGATTTAAACTGCCCGAAGTGGATGGTCAAGGTCAGCCTGCCGGTGTATTGCCAGTCACCGGAACAGGCAAGTTTATAGGAACTTGGTCGTTAGAGTTTTGTATGGTGTTTTAGTACCGGATTTGTTTTGCATTTTTTCGATGCAATTTTCTTTGATGTTGTTTAATTTTTGATTTACTGGGTGGATTAAGTGAAGTAACCGCGATGGATCTTGCTGGTGGAGGTGATTTTATTCCGGTTTCTTTAGTGCTTTCAGCGGTTAATTCCCTTTTAATTATCTTTGCATTTTAATTACTCATGTCGAATACCGTTGCTTTCTATACGTTGGGGTGCAAATTGAATTTTGCAGAGAGCAGCGCCATTGGTCAACAGATGATTCAGGGGGGATTCCAAAAAGTGGAATTTCAGGATTCGGCCGATGTGTATGTGATCAATACCTGTTCGGTAACGGATCACGCCGATCGGAAATGCAAGAAAGTGGTTCGAGAAGCCTTGAAACAGAACCCCGAGGCCTACATTGTTGTTATCGGCTGTTATGCACAATTAAAACCGCAAGAGATAGCGGGTATTCCGGGGGTAGATATGGTTTTGGGAGCGGCAGAGAAATTTCAATTGTTGGATCATTTGCACGGATTGGTAAAAGAGCCAAAAACTCGGGTTTACAACGCGCCCATCAAAGAGGTAAATCAGTTTGTACCTGGATTCAGTACCGGTGACAGAACGCGGGTATTTCTAAAGGTTCAAGACGGATGCGATTATTTTTGCAGTTTTTGCACCATACCCTTGGCTCGAGGTGCCAGTAGAAGTGGATCGGTGGAAGAAACCGTGACATTGGTGAAGAAAGCGGCAGAAACCGGGGCGAAAGAAGTGGTGCTAACCGGAGTGAATTTGGGTGATTTTGGTGCGGGTACCGGAGAAAACTTCTACGATTTGGTGCAGGCTATCGATGGCATAGACGGCATAGAGCGTTTTCGTATTTCCAGCATCGAACCGAATTTGCTAACCAACGAAATCATTGAATTTGTATCGAAAAGCAACAAATTTGTTCCGCATTTTCATATTCCCTTGCAAAGCGGAAATAATGAAATTTTGAGTCGAATGCGCAGACGATATCAGCGGGAATTGTATGCCGATAGGATTGGGTACATTAAATCGTTGATGCCGCATTGCGGAATCGGGGTGGATGTGATTGTGGGCTTTCCAGGCGAAACGGAGGAGCATTTTTTAGACACTTACACCTTTATTAACGAGTTGGATGTTAGTTACTTGCATGTATTTCCGTACAGTGAACGCGCCAATACTACCGCCAAAAAGATGAAGGAAGTGGTTCCGGTAAAAGTGAGAATGGAGCGTGGTGAGCGTTTGCGTGGATTGAGTGAAAAAAAACGCATGCATTTTTACCGAGAACATTTGGGCTCTCAACGAGTTGTATTATTTGAAGAGGAGGAAAAAAACGGCTGGATGTTTGGGTTTACGGATAACTATATCAAGGTGGGAACGCCGTACGATCCGTTGTTGGTAAACACCTTAGTATCGGCTGAATTATCGGAGATTACCCCGGAAGGTTGGGTATCGGGAACCTTGGATTACGCAGGAGTTACACGGAGTACGGTTTCTGTGTTGTAATTTGCACCTGTGTTTGCAACCATTTATCATTTTGTATATTACCTAACGGGGTTACAACTGCCTTTTTTGAAGGTGGTAAATACGTTTGGTTTTTTTGTAGCATTGTCCATTGGTGCTGCTTATTGGGCCATCAAACAGGAATTCGATCGCAAAACGGAGTTGGGTTTATTCCCTAAGGTTTCGATGGAGAACAATCAAGGCAAGCCCATGGCCAAGAGCGAATACGTGATCAATGGGTTGATGTCGTTTATTTTCGGCTATAAAATTCTGTATTTATTGGTAGAAGCGAGCAGCAATTCGAGGTTTTCGCCGCCGGATCATGTGTTCACCACCGAAGGGAATTGGTTATTAGGATTAGGATTATTGGGGTGGTCTGTATGGAGTACCTGGAAAAAAGATAAAGAACAGCGGGCATTGCCGAGGGTGGATGAGCTGGTTCAGATGCCTGCGGGAGCGTTGATGGGGTCGGTTACGATGGTAGCCTTGGCCAGTGGTTTTTTAGGGGCTAAATTGTTCCACTTGGTGGAAAATTGGGACGTTTTTGTGCGGGGGTTAGAAGAAGAAGGCTTGTTGGGTATGATGATGACGCAGGGAGGTTGGACGTTTTATGGTGGGTTAATTTGCGGCGGTGCCGGGGTATTGTTATACAGTAGATCACAGGGATTGCCGTGGAAATCCGTATTGGATGCCGGTGGACCGGGAATGATGCTGAGTTATGGAATCGGTAGGTTTGGCTGCCATTTTTCGGGTGATGGCGATTGGGGAATTGCGAATTTGAGTCCTAATCCGGGCTTGCCCGATTGGGCTTGGGCATATAAATATCCCAACAATGTGTTGGGCAGGGAGGCGGGGCCCGACATGGAGTATATCCCAGGTTCTTTGGATGAATATGCCTATCAATTATCTACCCCGGTGTATCCCACCCCGTTGTACGAGGCATTGATGGCCATGGGATTGTTTGCGATCTTATGGTTTTGGGGAAGAAAGCAAGCGTGGAAACCCGGGAGGTTGTTTGCGATGTACATGATTTTCGCCGGATTAGAACGCTTTACTATCGAATTGATACGCGAACATGGAGATAGTTTGTATAGATTAGGGGGTATGGTATTTTCACAAGCACAAATGATTTCGTTGGTCTTGGTATTGGTGGGATCGATTGGTTTTATAGGTTTGGGTAAGAAGGGAATGGGAGGGAAGGTTGTGGCCCTGGTGTTATTAGGGTTTGGCATGATGGGCGATGCGGGTGCGCAGACCAAGATTGTATTGCCCGAAGCGCCAACGGTTTCGAAATTGGGGGATGGAAAGAATCCGCCAGATACCTTGGTGGTGGAGGATTTTCAGCGAATGGACCCCATTTTAATTACCACTACCATGGACGAAGACAAGAAACAGGCCTATTTAACCTTGAAGCGAAGGGTAAAGAAAACCTTGCCGTATGCGAAGATGGCGGCGTTAAAGATGAAGGCGATGGAGGACAAGTTAAATACCATTACCGATAAAAAAGCCAAGAAAAAATATATTAAAGAGTGTGAGGCGAGTTTGAAAGAGCTGTACACGGATCAATTGAAAAATTTAACCATTGGAGAGGGTCAAGTGTTAATGAAGTTGCTTCATCGAGAAACGGGCAAGACGAGTTGGGCGATTATGAAGAACTACCGGGGTACGGGGGAGGCATTGTTTTGGCAGGCTTTCGGAAGTATATACGGACACGATTTAAAGGTGGAATACGATCCGATTATTGATTATCAGATTGAGAATATTATTCGCGTTGAGCACTTGGAGTAAGAGTGGATGCGCGGAATGATTACGCTGTATTTATTGGCGTGAGTTAAGATTATGTTGAATTATTGATTTTGAAGTGAAGTTTGCCAATATAGGAGGATGTTGCCTTCCATGGTTACTGTTTGTGAAGAAAGGTTCTTTGAGGAAATTTAGGTTGCCAGTGTGGGGAGAAACTGACTGAGGAATGGACTATTAGTATTTTGGATTTTTGCGCAGAAGAATAATAAAAACGATGGGAGCGCCTACGAGGGAGAGGACTGCGTTGAGGGGTAGGGAGAAGTCGGGTATGGCGTAATGGGCCAAAAAATCAGCACCAACGGTAAGCGCGATGCCTGAGAGGGCGGTGATCCACAGTGTTTTTTCGTGGGCGTCTGTACGTAGAAGGGTTCTTGCGGCATGCGGTGCCAGGATGCCAACAAAGGAGATGGGTCCGCAATAGGCGGTGCAG
>JBJOFM010000050.1:0-10341 GCA_046048755.1 Bacteroidota bacterium
GCCAAATCCCAACCCACAGCTGTCCCGATTTTTAGGTTTTTTATTGAAGAAATTGGTTGAGCCGATAAGGGCCGAATAAAAAATAACAATGAAATAAAAATCAACCCATACAAGAAGCGACGAAAGCCTACTGAAAGCAAATAGTTATTTACACCCAAAATGTTACTGCGTCCTACCATTGAGCCGCAGATCAATATAAAATCCTATAAATAAGCGATCGGCCATCAACAATGGTATCTTCTATTTATCTGCACCGTCGTTTTTGGCTCGAAAAACAGCTTTTGCGCCAATGGCTTTACCCATATCCATTCCAACTTCAATATCAGAACGATAATGAATAGCTCCGTACAATCTACTCTTGCTCGCCTCGTCAGCCATACTTAAATACTCAGAAGATTTAGCGGGTATTATATAGGCCAAAACCGAAGCAGCTGCCCCACTAAAAGTACTATGTCCACTGGTGTATGCCGGGAAATTGGGAACACCTGTTAGTGTTTTGATGGCTGGATCTACCTGACTTGGTCGGGGATTGTAATAAAACATCTTCACATCCCAACAGCAAATAGCCGCATCAAACATGGCCATATTAATTAACGCCAAATTCCGTGCCCATCGAACTTCACTAAATTTCTGATTTACAAAATCTTCACAGGCAATGGCATTCCAATGGCCAGGTGGCGTGTACGTACCAGCACCATCGGCCCAAAAGTGAACTATTTTCATTCGTTCCCGGGTGGCATTTTTACTATAAAAACGCACCTCCTCCAACTCTTCATTGAACTTTGCAGAATTCAATGCCGGCGGAGGCGCAGGTCTTCCTGCAATTACATCTGCCGTATCCAGCAACATACCGATCACCCTACCAAACAAAGGCAGCATGGGAGGCCTGGGGGGAGTTTCTAAACTAACCCAAGGTGTTTCACCACGCACGATAACATCGTCTGATAACTTTTTCCAATCCGCCGCTGTTCCAACCGCTTTAGACGCTCTATCATTTCGTGCCCTATTTACAAACTTGGAAGCCACTGCCTCTCCCAAGGCCACACCCGCTTCGGTCTCGCTTCGAGTATTAGCGCCCACCATAATGCGCACATTAAGACATTCCTGTAATCTTTTTTCGATGTAATCTTGATCGCCTGGAAATAACAACTTAAGCATCGTTGCCGCAGCCCCTGAAATTACCGCCTCCTCCGATGGGTAGGCGAAATCATTCACTACGGGCACCAATAATTTTATACTCGGGTCCGAAACAAAGGGTCTGGGCCTCTGAAATTTTGATTTATAATGATATGCCGCCACTGCTGCATCGTATTGGGCAACACTAACATAGGCATATGCTCTTGCTGCGTATGGAGGATTTGCGAATGGGAACAACGGATACGCCAACGGATTAGCAGCCGATGGTATGGGATAACTTCCATCTGGATTTTGATACGGCGGTAAATTGTACTTCGCCACCAATTCGCGTAAAATTTCGTTCCAACGTAAGACTGTCCCCGCACTCCAATATTCAATCTGATCTAATTCCTCCGCTGTTAGTCGTTGCTGCCAACTTTTAATCTCCAATAACTCTAACTTATAGTTGGGACTTGAAGTTACTACAGGAGCAGCACAAGCAAATTCTTCTGGACTTGAAAGTAAAACGGGACTCCATTTTCCTGCATTTGTATCCAATTTAGCAGGTGACAGAGCAGGGAATAAATCGGTTCTATCTTCTACTTCCCGTTTACAAGCCACCACAAACACCAAAATCAACCCAATTACCCAGATAGAAGAAGTTATTTTCCCGAATCGAAATGTACTAATTCTCATTTGTTGGTTTCTCCTTCCATCGTCATTTCGTGGGTATCCATTGATTTTTTTGATGTTCTAACTAAAAACTGATATACCAATCCTGCCATATAACCGGTAGACTGACCCATATTCCTCCCAGAAATCACGGTATTTACACCAGCCAATAAACTAAGACCGTTGGTCTTAGGAATAGGATATTTAGAATTAAATCCCACCCGCATTACATCCATATTGTTACTCAAAAATGGCATATCGTTTCTTCTCATGTCAAACCCACCCATCGTATTCATACCATCCAAGACCAGTTCGAAAATTTTATCGGCTCCCTCTCTCCAGCCCAATCTCACATTATATCCTAACACCGATGGCATCACAACTTGGTTTGAATATATCATTTCGGTTGTATAATACGCAGTTCTGTCCAAGGTCACATTTCCGCGAATCATTCCTGTTGCGGAGGCTGTTGCGAACAATTTTCCCTTCTGTGCATCAATCAACAATCTACCCATGGCCGACTTGCTCTTCAACCCAATGGCCAGAGGTAAATAATCTGCCGTATAATCCTGCACCGGGATACTTCCGCCAATCACACCTACTGCACTTACTACCAACCCGTTAAAATCTTTAATCCAAAATTCGTTTTTTACCAACAAGGTTAAGTCTTGTAATCCTTGTTGACCTATTAACGTACCCGCGGATGCTGCATTTTGAATCCAGGGCAGCATAAACAAAACATTGAGTTTATCGGACACCCCGTAATTCCCCATAACCATTGCCGATTTAGAAGAAACAGTGCCGATATTTTCGTTCATTCTATAGGTAGTTCCTTCCCAATAATGATCCCAACTAGAGTACCCTCCCAGAACACCTCCACAGAAATTTCTTTTTGCCATAAACAAACCGTCTACGTCCGTTTGAGCAGAAACCGCCCCAACATATCCGATTAAAACATAGAATAAAATTTTTTTCATGGCGATGGGTGTGGGTGGATTGATTTAGTAGCAAATTACTGAAATTTTGCAATCTATCGCAATGCTTAGGGGTTTTATTCGTTATAAACCCGTAAAACATAGTCTTTTAGCCGCCAATATTTCTATTTCCTATGTCACCCGAATTTCAAGAACTCTTGCAAAAATCACCAGAAATAGCACATCCGCATTTCTCCAGAATCTACGAAATCATCAAATCTGCTTGCCCAGAAGCCAAAGAAGTAATTGCTTATGGGATGCCTACTTTCCGCCTCAGAACCAACCTTTGCTACTTTACATCGCATAAAAATCATCTCGGATTTTATCCAACGGGATCAGGCATCGATGCATTTAAAGAAAAAATACCCCCTTATAAATTCTCTAAGGGAGCAATACAATTCCCTTACAACCAATCACTTCCAGAACAACTCATTACCGAAATCGTTCAATTTAGAGCCGCCGCATGTCGTTAATCAAAAGAAAATATCGATTCTCAGCCCTTGTATTGTTGCTATCTCTAGCCACCATCACTACTCTATCGGTTGCCCTGCAAACGCCCCAATCTACAACGTCTTGGCTGCAAACAAACCCCATAAGTTTATCCATTGGCGACAAAGTGGACAGCTTAAACGGTGTTTATGTGTATTACAATGGAAACATCGGCCATGTTTTGGAAAGAAATGTAAGCAAAGATGGATATAACATCGGACTAAAATACCAATGCGTTGAATTTGTAAAACGATATTATTACCAGCATTACAAGCATAAAATGCCCGATAGTTACGGCCATGCCAAAGATTTCTTCAACAAAAACCTAAGCGATGGCGCAGTTAGCAAAGCCCGAAACCTTACCCAATTCACCAATCAATCGAAATATAAGCCCAAAGTAGGCGATATTATTGTATTTGACGGCCATAGCGGGAATCCGTACGGGCATGTAGCCATAATCTCTGTAGTTTCGGATCAATCCATTGAAATAGTTCAACAAAATCCGGGTCCAACAGCACCTTCTCGAGAAACATTGTTACTTACAAATAACAACGGCAAATTCGAAATTGAATCCTGTTTAGGCTGGCTAGGTAAACGGTAAGCCCGAAATAGCCTTTACTTTGCAGAGCCATGCGCAATCAAAGCATCGATACTGCCAAGGGGTTTCTGTTAATATTAGTAATCGTTGGCCACATACTTCAAGGCACCTTTGAAGAATCCCTGCCGAGATATCTCATATATGGATTTCACATGCCCATGTTTATGGCAATAAGTGGTTATCTTTTTTCTGCAAATTTCACCCAAATTACCACTGCCGATTGGATAAAAAAAACCACAGAAAGAGCTGTACTTCCTTGGCTGTTAGCCCTTGTTGTATTTACCGGATATTTAAAATTTGTTGGTTTTTATCGTTTAAATACTGCAAACTTAATAATAGAGGCAATTACCAAACCCTATTACCATTTGTGGTTCATCCCCGCCTGGATCGGTTATCAAGCCATGATCCGTTGGTTTGAAAAAAAACAAACCCCACCCGCACATTTGCTTACAATAGCAGGTATAATAACTGCTGTTAGCGCATGGCTACAAATTAGTGGACAATCCTATTTAGATACCCAAGGCACCCCTATCGTTGCTGAAATATTTTACATCTTTAGACCTCAATTTTTCTTGTTTTTTGCGCTAGGCTATGCCGTTAAACACCACAATCCATCCGTTCCAAAATTCTTCAAAAACACCTTAAACAATACTTTACATTTCGGGTTAGCCGCCACCCTGTTTATTGGGCTTTTTTTCAGTTCCCGCGTAGGCATCCTATTCCCCGAAATCACTAAAATATCTTTAAACCTTTTTGTCTTTTTATACCTAAACCTGTCCCTATTCGCCGTTGCATTACCCTTTTTACAAGCTGACGAACTACCCAAATCACTCCTTCTCAATTGGGTTGGAAAGCAATCGCTGCTTATTTATTTATGGCATCCCTTGGCAATAGTTTTTGCGCGCTATACCATTAGCTATCGACCTTCCCCAGAATTTTATTTCTCCAGTATCACCTCAACCTTCACTATTTTAGTACTAATTTATTTTTATGACCGATATCGCCACCCCTAACGCAGTTGTTGTCTATTGTGCATCCAGCAACCACATCCACGAAGATTATATGGTAGCCGCGGATATCTTGGCCGAGAAACTTGTAGAACAAAAGATCAAAATTGTATACGGTGGCGGTGGATCTGGGCTTATGGGTCGATTGGCCAACCGAGCCCTAGCGCTCAATGGACAAGTGTTAGGAATTATTCCCGGATTCATGAAAGACATCAAATGGGATCATCCGGAAGTAGCCGACATGGAGATAGTAGCCGATATGCACGAAAGAAAACGCAGGTTTATCGAACAATCTAATGCTATTGTTGCTCTCCCCGGAGGTCCCGGAACCTTTGAAGAACTCTTTGAAGCCATCACACTTAAACAACTGGGTCAGCACACTCACCCCATTGTAATCATCAACATCAATGGATATTACAATCCACTGATTGAACTGTTGAACAATGCCATTTCCCAAAAGTTCATGGCAGAGCATCATGCAAATGCATGGGTTGTAATTAACGATCCAGCACTCATAATTTCTGCAATTCAAAACTCCCCACCTTGGAGTAAAGACGCGCTACACTCTGCAGCATTGCTGTAATTACAACAATTAATAAATTCGAGTGATCAATGCAGACCCTTGACTCTGTATATGCAACACGTACGTTCCGGGAGATAAATTCTCCATATTTACCGTTGATCCTGTACCCGAAAGCAAGCGCTTACCATCCAAACTCAACACCACCCATTCCGCATCGGATATTCCGCCAACATAAACAATACTGGTAGTGGGATTGGGAAATATACGAACCACACCACGTTCAACATTTCCTTTACCCAATTTTGCCACTCTGGGTTTTACCCGAAATGTATCCGTGCAATGCACACATCCCAAGTCTATTTGAGTGCAAACTTGATATAACCCTGTGTCCGGCAATTCCATTTTCGAATCCGTAAAACTCAAAGCCCGCCCATTCCTGAACCAGCTAAGTTTACCCCCTTTTTGTGAAACCACTTCCAAAAGCGAATCGGAACGCCTCCACCAGCGGATAGAATCCCGTGTTGTAACATCCAACACCGTATAATAGGTTTCCGTACAACCCATTCTGTTCTTAATCGTCACAAAAAAACTATCCGTCCATTTCGCTTGAACACGAGGATTTTTATCATCACTCATCCAAGCAGTATCCAGATTATGTGACCGCCAACCATAGGAGAAAGGATGCGATCCTACCGAAGATGCTGTATCGCCCAACGTAACGGAATCTCCCTGACAAGCAATTACTTCACTATTCCAATCGTTTATTGCTGGCTTTACCCCAGGAATCACCCATACGGAGTCCATGGAAACACAACCCGAACTGGCTAATTTGCCGGAAACTAAAACTTTCAATACGGAATCCGACATCACCCAAAGGTATTGCGCCGAATCGCGAACTGGCTGTCCATTAACATGCCAATTAAAATCTACCAACTCCACCGAATCTTGAGCCTTTAATCGAATACCCTTTCGCTCGCAATCGAAAAATGTATCTTGTTGTGTCGATAATGAAAGTGTAGGAACAGGCAAAATCTCGGACATCTGTAACCAACCATCCACCGCGGGCTTGGTACTATTCCAACGAATTTTGTAGCCCATTCCAGCAGGAATTCCAGCGGGCAATACCCCATTAATCATCGCTGGAATTAAGGTGTCTTTAACTCGATTAAGTTCATACCCTTTGGAGAAATCTCCTTTCGAATCGCTTAACTGCAATACAAATTCATTCCCTTGCTCAAAGGTTCCTATGTTTTTTAAAAACGGATTTTTATAGGTGTCGATACTATCCCCCGCACAGCCCATCACTTCGGAACTTGGACCAAAAATGTGCAAAGCTGCTACATACACCTTACCACACAAAATGCAAGTGTAAACCCACTCGTTTTTTGAGCCCACAATGGTTAAATCACCGGGCTTAGGTTCGCGTATAAGTGCTTTCGGACTACCTTTGTAATATCTATTTAATTGGTAAATATTTTGTTCGGCAACGGCCGAAAAATACAAATTCCCCTGATCGTCTTCCGCCAGTCCCATAACATTACTTAAATTTAAGTATCGCAACAGCGAAACACTGGAATCCGTTAACGAAACCGATATCAAACCACTATTACTGGTATCTTGAACCAATAAAATCCTATCTCTGCTTTTCTGCAATATCATCGCGGAAGGTTTTTTCAAACCCGAAACCCAAATAGAAGTAGTAGGTAGATAGGGCGCTGATTTAGCAAATCGAGTTTTATAAATAACTCCCCGCAATCGATCGGAAGTATATAATATCTGGTTTACAGAATCATATACACAATCTTGCAATTGCTTAACTCCCGATATCGTCTCATACCCTAAAACCGATCCCGATGTATCGTACAGCACCATTCGATTAGAATCTAAAACGAGCACGCACCACCCCATTGGCAGCCGATGCATCGCAATATTTCTAGGAGATATCAGCCCCTTAGCAAACAACCACTTATTACCCGCTCTATCTATTTGAAACACTTCACCACTACCCTCGTTCGTGATTAAATATTTTTGATTTAAGGGATTATAGGCCGATGCATTGGGCGCATTATAATACAACTGACCCCATAAGGAGTTGATGAAACCAACAAAGAGAACAACGATTAAACGGTACTGCATGTAATGAATTGCCTAAATAAGACAATTAAATGCAATTTTTTGATGCCTTACTGGCACAAAACAACAAAATCAATGCTGCACCACCAATTGAAGCGTTTCAAAAGAAGACCCAGAAGCTACTTTTAACAAATAATTCCCACTGTAAACCGATTGCAATTCAAAAAAACCCAAAGTACTGCCCGCAGGAATAACTTTCTCATGAATCACTCTTCCGGATAGATCCATCAATGTTATCGTTACATCGGAACGTTGAAGTCCGCCTAACTGAACGGCTACCAAGTCTGAAGCCGGATTGGGAGTTACCTTCGCCGAAATTAATTGCGCTGTTTTCCCATTTACATTGGCAGTAGCTTTGTATTCTGTGGTTGTTTCGCCAATACTTGTAACTTTTTGAACCGATTTTACGCCATAAAAGGTAGGACCTACAACATAGGGGAATGTTGAATTATAATTTTCATCCACGGTAGTGAAATAGGCATAGGTTCCTTTAGGATATTCGGGGGTAACACAAAATCTTCCATTGTGCTCGTCCAAAAAATCATCCGAAGTTGGAGTCTTAAATTCATAATCTTCTTTGAAGGTACCCAAAGGATACGTAGCATTTACAGCAGGTCCATCCGGCACATCCGTACCATCAGCCCATTGAGTTCTTGAGGTAATAGCGCGCAAGTTGTAGGACGATTTCAGTCGAACTACCCCGCCTGTGCCATCCGCATTTTTGTATCCTAAAGCACCATAAATTGGAAAACCGTCATAGGCGTAACCAATTAATGGCGAATGTACCCCAGAATCAATTCGATATAACCCGTCAGCATCATATAAGTTACAGATGGTAGAAATCACCTGCTTATCTAATTTAAAAGCCGATGGATTTTGATGGTGGTGATAATTTCCCATGGCCGGATGACCTTTGGAACAATCAAATCCTTTGCGTTCAAAGACCACGGCATCTCTCGTCCAATATTTAGTTCCCGAACAAGGCGGATTACCAGGACCACCACACCAAGAATTGGTTGCCGTATTCCAAGCTACCCCATCTTGGAAATCAAATAATGCAACTCCGTTGATAAAAACACCAATATTACCTAAGCTCGTTGCCGTTGGCGTACCCGTATTTTTCTGAGGATTCAAGGGAAATTTAAATATCGCATTTTGCGATTGAGCCTGAGAGGGATTTCCATCCAAAAATGGACCCGTTGGATAAGCCGGAACCCCCTTTGTTTCTATATAAACGTATGAATTTGAATACTTTACCGACTGACAATTAACCAATATCCCGTTATCAATTGCGGTAGAATTACCCGATGAATAATAACTCCCAGTTTTGGTAGTATTTTGTAGCCACGATGTAATGGCCGGATCCGTTTGTGCCGATATCAAATTCACTGAAAATCCAAAAATTACCAGCAACATCATCGCACCGAAACGTTTATAAATCGAAGGCGATGAGTTAGTATTTAGACAAGCATCGAATCGAAGCGCAACGTTATGATTGAAATTCATATCCATGAGACGAAAATAATAACCAAAGGTTTAATTAGAAATTCTTTCTTTTGGAAAATGATAGTTTTTATTACGTACAAAGCCTTCGTCGGTTAACGTAAGTAAAAATGCAATAACATCTCGCTGTTCGTTGTCAGTTAAACGCATCGATTCCCCATTCAATTGCCCCAAAGAACTATAATGTTTTACTACTTGGGACAAGGTATTAAATCTTCCATCGTGCATATAGGGCATGGTGTATTTCAAATTTCGCAAACTTGGTACTTTGAACCGAAATGAGTCCATACGCTGCCCCGTCACCTCAAATTTCCCCAAATCGGCCATTATATTACCAGCTAAATAATTGCGTTGAAAGCTAAAGTCCGAAAACAAAGGCTCACGATGACAACTACTGCATTTTTGTTGAAATAATCGATACCCTGTTTGTTCCTGTGAAGTTAAAGCAACACCAACCTCCCCACGCTGTACCTTATCATATTTACTGTCAGACGAAATCAAGGATAACTGAAATGCTTCCAGAGCTAATAGCAATGCGTCCGTATCCCAATTTGCTTTCCGATATACCAATTGCAATTGCTTCCGATAAAATTCAGAACGATTTAAACGAAACAATACCTCTTTCAACGAACTCCCCATCTCCTTTTTGTTTTCGATAGGAACTATCGGCTGAGCATACAATCGGTGAATGGAACCGTCCCACATAAAACTCGATTGCCAAGCTAAGTTAAATAATGCGGGGGCATTTCGTTTTAATATGGAATCCCCAATTCCATGACTCAAGGCATGATCATTGTGGGCGAAAGCATTTAACGGCGAATGACAAGATGCGCAAGAGATAGAACTATCGGCAGATAAAATAGGATCAAAAAACAAGTACCGACCCAACTGTATTGCTGTTCTTTTTATCCCTGTATTTAACTTATCATTTAACGGTTTCGGAAAATTTTTCGGCAATTCTGGACGCCAGCGTACGGACATCCAACCTGCGGCAAGCATGGACAACACCCAAAAAACAACAATCCTTCCCGTTCGCATTTTATTTATTTTCTCCCAGTAGTTTTTCCATACTCCAATTAGTTTTTCCTTAGTTCAGTTGGAATTAACAAGCTTCACGCACATCTTGATTTTTCGAGCACTTTATTTCGATTTATCAGGATAAATTTGAACACAATATCGAGCAAAAATATCCATTATTTCAGCAGCGGCTTTGCCTGGCGACATTATTTTATTGGGATATTTTTTCAATCCTTTTTCCAACAATGGCAAGATATCAATCGAAAACATGGGTCCATATACGGTGTGGAATTCTGTGGGAAACAATAC
>JBJOFM010000051.1:0-5595 GCA_046048755.1 Bacteroidota bacterium
GGTGATAATAGAAGTAGCAGATAACGGAATTGGAATTCCATCGGAGCATCAGGGAAGGATTTTCGAACGGTTTTATCGAGTTGATAAACATCGTAATAGAGCCACAGGTGGTAGCGGATTAGGGCTGAGTATCTGCAAACACATTGTTGAGGCACACAACGAAACCATCGGCTTGATTAGTACCGAAGGAGCCGGATCCAGTTTCAGTTTTTCGCTAAAATTAGCCCCGAAAGAGGAATAATTCTTTTAATTTTCTAACGTGACGGCCGCAACCATCATGGATTCCAAAGGAAAAAAATAAACGGTAGTTTGTATCGGGTTGCGGGAGGGATTTAACCCATTTAAAGAATTTTTGGATAATTCCGATTTTTCCGTGTTTAAAAGTATCGTCGCATTCATTTCTGATTCCATTTCATGCATGGAATGCAAATAAAGCTGATCCCGAAAATCGGTGCCCTTTTTACCAATTGCTTTGTATAAAGCTTCTTTCGCACACCAGGCT
Organism: Bacteroidota bacterium; assembly: GCA_046048755.1. Lineage (GTDB taxonomy): Bacteria > Bacteroidota > Bacteroidia > NS11-12g > UBA955 > JAGKXC01. The sequence goes on from JBJOFM010000051.1 coordinate 503, forward strand.
TTTTGCAATTGTAAGGTGCTCGGATTTTCTCCCATCCACTGGGTTTCTTTTTCGGAACAAAATCTTCGGTAAATACGGTGTAATTGTTCACGTGGAGATTCTATGTCGATACCTACCTTTAATTCTGGATGACAAGCTAGAACTACCCAATTATCGGCATGGCTGTAATTGATGTGTGTATTATTGGTATGAATATCAGCATGCTCAATGTACTCTAAATGGGGTTTCCCATCTTCAGATCTACCCATTCGGTGGTTGCCGAATACCGATTTTAGCAATAATCGAGAAGCCAAAAAGTGTTTATGGTGTGGCGAAACGGTAAGCGCGTCCGAATCCGTTATCTCCTTGGCCTCGGAGGCAGATTTACGTTGGGGTGGGTGGCATTCTTCGTACATTTGCAGCAACAATTCCTGCGATTCGGTAATATGCCAAACATAGACGATAATACCATTGGGCAGAACGACGGAAGGCAACTGCGGCATAGTTCTACAAAGATACACGTGGAATTGTATAAGCAGTTATTGGGGCACAAACAAGGAATTTATTGTGCCATAGAAGCGCAAATAGGCTTATTTACGGCAGGTGGAGACGGGGCGATAGTTTGTTGGACATGGGAGCAATTAGCGAAATCTCCTGAACCCCTGGGCAAATTGTGGGCGAGTATTCCAGAGCCTATTTTTTGTATGCTGATGCTGAACAAGGATACCCTGTTGGCGGGTACACAAAAGGGAAATTTGTATCGCTTAACACCAGGGCAGTCCCCCCAGGCTTTAGACGTGGATGCGCAATCCATTTATTTTGTTCGATGGTGGAAGAATTTATTGTGGGTAGGAACGGGATCCGGACAATTGGCGATTTTCGATAAAGATTTCTGTTTGATTGAAAAAATTCCCCTCAGCACGAAAAGTCTTCGATGTATGGAAACCACGGAGGATTTAGCCTGGATCGGATGCAGCGATGCCCATATCTATTATTTGGAAATTGAAGATTCTATTAATATCGCTACGGAAGACAATAAGTTAACAGAAGCAGTACCCAGAAGTGACCTCAATGAAGATTCTGCTCATTCCAACGTTTACCCATTGCCAACGATGGGATCAATGGCAGTTAGGTAATTGAAGGTATCGAACCATCTAGCCAACGAACCCTCCGTCTTCGGCGTTTGTGCAATAAATAACCGGACTCTCATTTCCGTAGGCAGAGATGCGCACCTGCGATTGTTTCAGGATTCACAGTTAAAATCCGCCATCCCTGCGCATTTAGGCACCATCCACGGGTTAACTAAACATTCCGATTTGCCGTGGGTTGCTACGGGATCCATGGATAAATCCATCAAATTGTGGCAGTGGGAAATGGAATCGGAATCACCTGCTACCGTCCAATTAATCAAGGTCATACATCGAGAAAAGTTTGCTGGGGAATTTGGGCATACACATTCGGTAAATTCGGTATTGTGGATTTCGGATTCGGGCAAGAAATGTCTTGTAGAAGATCTGGATCCCAAGAAATTTGACAAAGATCCAACCCAGTTTGATTTGCTACTTTCTGTGGGTGACGATAGACAAGGAATTTTATGGACAATTACTCGATTTTGCTAGCCATGATTTTGGCATTAATTTTACCGCTGAAAATCCATGGGAGTAAACAGTAAGCTTCTTGACAGAAAACACATTCTTGCGCTTAGGAAATATCCAATTTTGGCCGCAGTAACCAGTTTGCTTTCGATGCTAAATCCCATGACCGGTTATGCAATAGAAATTCCTGCTGCAACCCATGATACTTTTTTACCAAACAAATCCTTAATATTTTCCCAGGCTTCTGGGTTGGTTAAAGAATATAATCGATTTGATATTAATGGTTTAGGTATTGATACCCTTAAGCCTAAAAAGGATACCGTTGTTATTAAAAAGATCAAGGAAGAATTAAAAACACAACTGATTAAAACTTCGGAATTATTGGGCCGAATCGAAGATCCTTCGGTAACGAATTTCCATTCTTGGCGTTATGCATTCATGCAATCGGCCTTACCGATAAAAAACCAACATGTTTATTACCAAAACTACAATGTAGCTTTTAACGATTTCTACATGGGAATTGGGGACAATGTGGCCATTGGAGTAGGTTATGCCCTTCCATTTTTTGCGTATGTAAATCCAAAGTTGAGTCTGCCATTAAATAAAAAACCATCCCTTTTTGGACATACCATAGCCGCTACCAATACTACGGTTTTTGGTTTTTTTACTCAATCGGATAATCGGAAATGGGGTAATAACTTGCAATTGCTCTACACGTTGGGGAACGATTTTAGAAATGCCACCATCGGATTAGGGTATTTAACGTCTTCCGAGATTGACGGTAGTAGTTTAATGACCAATATCGGTGCGTCTTGGGCAGTAAACTCTAACTTTTATGTGGTTGGAGAAGTCTGGCTGAATAATAGGGAACGGAATATACAAGGGAAATACATGACGTTTGAACAGGCTGCAACGGGAGAATGGGTGCCGGCTCCAGTGGTTAATTACAACGAAATGTTGAAGCGAAATACCTTGTTTACAAGCATACAGTTCCGTTTAATTGGATTGAAATCTCGGGCCAATGCGTGGAGTTTCGGTGTATCTTCTTATTGGGAATACGGCGATCAATTTGAACGACCCGTTTTTGATTATTTGGGTGTTGAAACCACTTACACTGCAGGTCCAGGAAATAAATTCTTGTTTTTACCTAGTTTTACCTATACCCGAAAATTAGGGAATAGAACGGTTTCAAACTTGTAGTTTTTAGGAAGTGTTTAGTTTCTGAATCGTATCTAATGTATACAGATGCTATGAAATTTGATGGTAGATTTTGCAAATGTTTTTTAGGCGATTGCAAACTTTACAAAACTCGAGCTAGAAAGGCCTGATTTTTAGTAGGCTGCGTGTATTCCTAATCGTGGCTACTTATATTTGCGCTATGATTCTCAGCGATAAACGCATACTGGAAGAAATTGAAGCCGGTAGGATTAAAGTAGAGCCTTACGATAGATCTTGTTTAGGTAGCAACAGTTACGATGTGCATCTCGGAAAGCATTTGGCCATTTATACCGATGAAGTGTTGGATGCTAAAAAACACAATACCATTGAACATTTCGATATTCCTGAAGATGGTTTTGTATTGCAACCGGATGTGTTTTATTTAGGTGTAACGTTGGAATATACAGAAACTCATGCACATGTTCCGTTTTTAGAAGGAAAGAGTTCCACGGGTAGATTGGGAATCGATATCCATGCTACTGCAGGAAAAGGAGATGTTGGATTTTGCGGCAACTGGACTTTGGAAATTTCAGTAAAAAAACCAGTGAGGGTGTATGCAGGTATGCCTATTGGACAGTTGATTTATTTCCCTGTGGAGGGTGAAATTTTGGTGCCATACAATACAAAAGCCAATGCTAAATATTCGGGTCAACCAAATCGACCCGTGGAGAGTATGATGTGGAAGAATAAGTTCTAATATTGCGGTGGAATGAGTTCAGAGATTTTTGAAAAGGTTATTTCCCACTGCAAGGAATATGGTTTTGTATTTCCATCCAGTGATATTTATGGTGGATTAGCGGCCGTTTATGATTATGGTCAAAACGGGGTAGAGCTCAGGAATAATTTGCGTCGGTATTGGTGGAAATCCATGACGCAGTTAAATCAGAATATTGTAGGAATTGAGGCGGCCATTTTTATGCATCCTAAGACTTGGAAGGCAAGTGGTCACGTAGATGGGTTTAATGACCCGATGATAGATAATAAAGACAGTAAAAAGCGCTACAGAGCGGATGTTTTATTGGAAGATCATCAAGAAAAGATTCGTCAAAAAATTGAAAAAGAAATAGAAAAAGCAGCGAAGCGATTTGGTGATTCATTTGACGCAGCATTATACAGACAGACCAATCCACGAGTTGTGGAATATCAGCAAAAAATAGACGCTATCGATGAACGTTTAAAGCAGGGATTAGAATCGGGGGACTTGGCGAGTATAAAATCCTTAATTGAAGAGGAGGGCATTGTTTGTCCAATCAGCGGCTCAAAAAATTGGACCGATGTACGTCAGTTTAATTTGATGTACAGCACGCAAATGAGCGCGATTGAAAATGGAGAAGATCAATTGTATTTGCGACCCGAAACGGCGCAGGGGATTTTCGTAAATTTCTTGAATGTCCAAAAAACTGGTAGAATGAAATTGCCATTTGGTATAGCTCAAACCGGTAAAGCATTTCGTAATGAAATTGTTGCAAGGCAATTTATTATGAGAATGAAAGAGTTTGAACAGATGGAGATGCAGTTTTTTGTAAAACCCGGTACCGAACTTCAATGGTACGAAACCTGGAAAAAACAACGTTTGCAATGGCATACGGCTCTAGGAATTAATCCATTGCATTACCGATACCACGATCACGTTAAATTGGCACACTATGCGAATGCTGCGGTTGATATCGAATATCAATTCCCCTTTGGATTTAAGGAAGTGGAAGGTATACATTCACGTACGGATTTCGATTTGGGTAGGCACGAAGAATTTAGTGGTAAAAAATTGCGTTATTTCGATCCTGAGACCAATGAAAGTTATATCCCATATGTAGTGGAGACTTCCATCGGACTGGATCGGTTGTTCTTATTAGCGTTGTGTGAGGCGTATCAAGAAGAAACCGTAGATGGAGATACTCGTGTTCTGTTGAAATTGCATCCGGCTGTAGCGCCGGTTAAAGCGGCTATTTTACCGTTGGTGAAGAAAGATGGTTTACCCGAATTGGCAGAATCTATTTACAACCAATTGCGATTGGATTATAACGTTTATATCGAAGATAAAGATAGCATTGGTAAACGTTATCGCAGGATGGATGCCATTGGTACACCCTTCTGTATTACGGTTGATCATGATTCCCTGTCCCAAGGCGATGTAACCGTTAGAGATCGCGATACTATGGAGCAAACCCGCGTGAAAATTGAAGATTTAAAGAGTTTATTGGATTCTCGCGTGAGTATGTCGGCCTTGTTAAAACAGATAATTGCGAGTTAAATTCAGATAATTGCAAGTTAGAAACAAATTATTGCAAGCTAGTTGCTTGA
>JBJOFM010000052.1:0-5277 GCA_046048755.1 Bacteroidota bacterium
CTCATATCTTGGTTTCACTGAACCATTTTTCCATAAATTGATACCTGGCTTGGCGGATTATTTTAAAGAAGCTTTTTCCGAATTAAAATCACAAGAAAGTTTCGTAATGCGGGTGGTGAAAGAAGAAGAGGTTTCATTCTTCCGAACGCTAAGTACAGGGATGCAGCGATTAACGGCATTAATGACCGATAATAGTTCAAAAATCATTTCCGGAGAGGTTGCTTTTGAGTTATATGATACCTTCGGTTTTCCTATCGATTTAACAGATTTAGTAGCCAGAGAAAACGGGTTTTCGGTAGACATGGTGGTATTTCAGCGCTGTTTAGAGGAGCAAAAGAATCGTTCCAAAGCCGATGCAAGCAAACAAATGGGCGATTGGCAAGTAGTGAATCCTGAAAGTGAAGAATCCTTCTGCGGATACGATGTTACAGAAATTCAAACGACAATTAGTAGACACAGAACTGTGACGGTGAAGGGCGACAAACAGCAGTTTCAGCTAGTATTAGATAATACTCCATTTTACGCCGAAAGCGGCGGACAGGTAGGGGATACGGGCGTATTAAAAGGTGTTGAAAATGGTGAAGTTTTGCGTGTAATAAATACAGTAAAAGACAATAAACTACACATTCATTTAGTTGATAAATTGCCTGAAAATCCCATTCAGAATTTTGTTGCAAGCGTAGATAAATCGAAGCGCAATTTAATTTCATCCAATCACAGTGCTACCCACCTCATGCATTCAGCACTAAGAGAAACACTTGGTTCACATGTTGCTCAAAAAGGGAGTCTGGTGAATTCTGAATATTTGCGATTCGATTTTTCGCATTTTGGTAAAATGGCGGAAGACGAAATTGCTCAAGTAGAGGCTAGAGTGAATGCGCAAATTCGCGCGTCAATACCATTGCAAGAACATAGGAATATTCCAATCGACGAAGCAACGGCCATGGGTGCTACCGCATTGTTTGGTGAGAAATACGGTGATTTTGTTCGAGTTATTGAGTTTGATCGCTCCTACAGTATGGAATTATGCGGAGGTACCCACGTAAATAATACAGCGGAAATTGGGCTGTTTAAAATCACATCGGAATCCAGTGTTGCTGCCGGAGTAAGAAGAATCGAAGCCGTTACAAACCAAGGTGCTCAATCCTTGATTAATGGACGATTACAATTATTAGAATCCGTTGAGCAAGCATTAAATAATGCAAAAGATCTGGTTCAGGCGATCGAAAAATTACTGCAGGAAAATGCCGATTTGAAGTCGAAATTAGAAGCAATCGAATTATCGCAAATTGCATCCATCAAACAATCGCTGAAAACATCGTTTAGGGAATTAAATGGTATGCAACTGTTGATTGTATCGATAGAATTACCTTCAGCAGACGCAGCCAAGCAATTGTGTTTTCAATTGAAAAATGAAATAGCAAACTCAATTATAGGCTTGGTATTTACTGCCGATGGTAAACCCGGAATTGCCTTGTACATAGATGAGAATTTGGTAACAACGAAAGGGTATAATGCTTCGCTAATGGTGCGAGAAGCCGCAAAGCATATTCAAGGTGGCGGTGGAGGACAGCCCTTTTTTGCAAGTGCAGGGGGGAAAGATGTTTCTGGGATAGAAAATGCTGCAGATACGTTGAAAAGCTATTTTAACTAGGCTACAAGTAAATTAGTTCAGATGTAAGTAATTGAGGTTGTATTTTCAATTACTTAAGAGATCAATTTCAATACTTTTTTTGTTTCGAAAAAATCAAATTCACCAAATACTTCAGAAATTGCGTGTAGCTGCACTTTGGTTTTGGGAGATACGGCCAATACTTCGTTGATTTCTTCCGTTAAGTCGCCACCTTTAAGTAAATAAAAAGAGGGTTTGTTTTTCCATAGTCCTGAACTCCAGTTCCACAATTCGATGCAGGGTGCTACAGCTCTTGCAACTATGGTATCTACTTTTATCGGCATTTGCTCTGCGCGCAAGTGAAATCCGGAAGCATTTAGTATATCGGTTTTGGCGATGATGTCATTCACCACTTGAATTTTTTTTCCGATCGAATCAACCAAGGTAAATTGGGATTTAGGGAATAGAATTGCGAGAGGTATACCAGGGAAGCCGCCGCCAGTACCAATGTCCATGTAGTGTTTCCCTGGTTGAAAATCACAGAACTTGGCTAATGCGAGAGAATGTAAAATATGATTGGTATACAGGTTTTGAATATCTTTTCGTGAAATTAAATTCACCCTTTCGTTGTGATATTGATATAAATCTCCAAGCAGTGAAAATTGAGCTTTTTGAATATCAGAGAGTTCTGGGAAGTACTTGAAAATCACCTCAGCTGTTACCATACGATTTTCTTTTTAAAGAATGCAAAAATGCCTGTGATAGTATACCAAAATGCCTGGAAAACATTGATTATTGGATAAATGGGAGTGGCTTTAGGCATTTTTAATAATTTAGCTTTTAACCCAAAAATAATCCATTCAGGTATCCATTTGATTAGGATTAATAATAATGGCCAAAAGGCATGCGTTCCAGTTAAAAACCAAAAACCAATTAATAAATAAAATGCAAGTTGTGAGAATGGAAACCAGAATAACTGGAACTTAACATTGGATAAGTAATTTTTGCCTACCCATTGATGTCGTTGTTTTTGTTTCCAATACTGTTTCCAAGTTGCAGGTCCTGCGCTCAGCGTATAGGCGTCTTGCTGAATGTAAACACCGGTTGCATTTTTTTTACAAGCTTCTTGAACGAAAAGGTCGTCATCGCCGGCGGGTATATGATAATGGGATGAAAAGCCACTTACGCTGTCATAGGCTTTGCGGTTGTATGCTAAATTTCTGCCTACTCCCATGTAGGGTTTTTCTTGTAAACAAAATCCCAAATAAGAAAGGGCAGTTAAGGTATTTTCATAATGGATTAACCGGCCCAAAAAACCATTGCCGGTGTTGAGTGGAGATACACCTAGGACTATGTCATAGCCTAGCGCAAATCCGTTCACCATACCTCGTAACCATTGGTCGGAAGCTGGTTTACAATCGGCATCGGTTAATACGAAATACTGATATTTTGCTTTTTTCAATGCCAAGGTTAACGCTAATTTCTTACCACCAGTTTTAACCACATCGATATCCAAATGGACAATTTTTAATTGTGGATGTTGGTTGGCTTGTTCTGTCAGAAATAAAGTAGAACCGTCCGAACTTCTATCGTTAGCAATAACAATTTCAAACTCAGGATAATCTTGTTTAAGCCAAAGTGGTATGTTTTCTAAGAGATATTTTTTAGCATCTCTAGCCGCAATTACAATACTGATACCCGGAAGTTTTTGACTGATTTCAGGCTTAGGGGTTAATTTAACTTTGGAAAAAACTAAGAAAAAATACAACCATGAGATAATGATAAAAAGACCACAAGCAATTAAAAGCGCTTGATCGATGTTATTTAACTGAATTGACGTAAAAAAATCCTGAAATGACATTAAAACCTCGTGTATTTCCAATGCAAAGTTATTCCTATTTCCTTTTTAATTCGAAAGTAGTTGTAATATATAAGGTTTTGGTTTTCCACATTTTTTTGATATCATAAATTAAATATTTAGATTAGCAACACTATGCCACTTAGTAGTCAAGCGTCAAGAAGTAGTCAAGATGAAAGCAACAGAAGTGTTTTTACTAGTAATCCATTAGTAAGTCAGATACCTGCTTCGTCAACTTTAGTACCTCAAATGTCGGTTGAAAGGAATTCTGATGAATTGAGAATGTTGGCGGCAAACCCTGAAATGCAAGGTTATGCTAGTAGTGCTTTTGCTGATTTAGCCGATAAACAAGACAATCCGGATTTAAATTCACCAAAGGGTACATATGAAGGTCTGAAAAATTCAGGTAAAACTGCAATTGCCACATCTAAAGCGATGGCGGGTAATTATATGGAAAAAGGGAAAAAGGCGATAAGTAGTGTTGGATCAAAAATATCAAATTGGTGGAATAAGCCGAAGGAAGTTGATAATCGCACCTTGAAAGAAAAGGTATTAGATTTTGGAAGTTCAGTAAAAAGTGCGGCTACTACTTCAGCTCCGACAGTTGCAAAAGGACTATGGGGAGGATTAAAAGGCGCTGCAAAGGCCGTTGGATCAAAAATGGTTGATCCATTTATTAAAGTTGCAAATAGTGGAATAAATGCTAAAGATGCTTATCAAGCGAATAATTTAGCAGGAAGTCGAGAAAGAGGATTAAAAGGTGAAGCAGAAGGGCCAGGAATGTTAGATAAATTAAAGGGCTTTGGTTCATCTGCCCTAAGCGCAATTAAATCTACACCAAGTGTTTTAAAATCTGCAGGAACATCATTAGTAAATGGTGCAAAATCACTTCCTGGGAGATTATCAAACTGGTGGAATAAACCGAAAACAGACACGAGATCTTTTGGTGAAAAAGTATCCGATTTTGGAAAAAGTAGTTTGGCCGGAATAAAAAGTATACCTAGCGGTATAAAAAGCATGGGCGCTAAGATTTCATCTGGTATTAGTTCAACGAAAGAAAGAATTTCAAATTGGTGGAATACCCCTAAAGAAACTAATAAGGATTTGGGAATTAGTTTAGCAAAGGGATTAACTAGTGAAAGAGGTAAAAGTGCCGTAATAAATGCAGCAACTGGAATAAAAGGTATTGCTGATATTGCAAGTGGGAAGAGTGTAGCTAGTTTAGGTACAACCGCTGCAATTGGCGCAGCAACAGGAGCTGTGGGTGAAATTCAAAAAAGTAATTTTTTACCATCTCCTCAACAACCATTATCACTTAGAGAACAATTTCAAGGTATGAGTGATACCGAGGCAAAAACTTCCCAAAAATTGAAAGATTTACAGAGTTATTCTGTTACAGGTAACGAACAAAAAGAAGAGGAACGACGAAAAGCAGGAGCGAATCAATTAGCAAATTTGTTTAAACAAGGTGCAGGAGGCGCAGTTGGTCATCAATTAAAAACATCTGCTAATTTAGATAGAATAAATGCAGCAAGTATGGGAACTAAAGATGTTACAGCCAAAAGTGCATTAATTTCTTCATCATTAAAGAAATATGATGAAGTTGACAAACATAGAGAAGACGTAGAAGAGGGAAGAGCAACATTGAAACCCTCAGATTTCCTTTCGCAAGCAAAAGCTAGAAAAAAAGTAGTAAAAGTTGGAAATGAGCTAGAAGCATCTGATCCTGCGTTTAAGAAGAAATTAGAACAAATCGATGCAAAAAAGACAATTCCAACAACTGGTGAGTTAATTGACAATCATTTAT
>JBJOFM010000053.1:0-5804 GCA_046048755.1 Bacteroidota bacterium
TTTTGATAGGACCAAAGGTGAGTTTAATTACCGAAAACCACCCGGTGGATCCGGCGAATCGCAAGTCGTTGGACTTAGCCAAAATTGTCATTAAAAAGAATGCTTGGATAGGAGCAGGTGCCATTATTTTGCCCGGTGTAACCGTTGGCGAAAATGCCATTGTTGCGGCTGGTGCAGTGGTCAACAAAGACGTTGCTGATAATACCATTGTAGCTGGTGTGCCAGCCAAAAAAATCAATTAATATGAAACAAGGAGTAACTCTTTTATTGAACTGGCTTGTTGCTGTTCTGTTTTCGGCAATAGGAGTAGTCAATTGCTTGGTTGGTAACGATCCCGAATTTGGGATTTTTATTTTGATTTTGTCACTTTTATTTTACCCTCCCCTTCGTTTGGTTTTCCAAAAAAAGATTGGATGGATGATTCCTCCTGTTGTTTTAATTGTATTGGGTCTTTTTGTTTTTTGGTCGAGTTTAGGTGTAGGCCAATTGTTAGAAAAGATAAAGATGGTGCTAGGATAAATTCCCAACAACATCATATTTGATTTTATAAATCGGCAGATAATAAATTTGTTTAAAGCGACTTCTTAATAATTTAAGGCACTTTTTGTTTTTTACAGTACGATGTTGTGGTTTGAATTAAAAACTATAAATTTACTTTTTGTATCAAATTTAAATTCAGTCAATAAAACTGTTTTGATCATTTTAAACCAATCTGCCCCACCTTCTAATTCACCTAATATGAAAATCAAAGTATTTTACAGCTGTGTGTTTTTATTTTTTGTTTCCTTTTTATTTGGACAAAACAACGAAAAATTAGCTTTTCCTTTTCGGCATTTATTAGAGCAGCAAGCCAATAGCAACAAAACGAATGCGATCCCTTCTTTGTTTGCTAAAACAGCATCGTCTAGACTTAATAAAACTACTGGAAAAATAGACCAAGGGTACAATTGTATTATTTATACTCAATCACCTGAGGTGTTAAAGTCTAACGGAATTCCAGTTCAAAGCATTCATCCTACGTTTGCTACTGCATGGTTGAATTTGGACCAAATAGCAAAAGCATCTGATTTGCCCGAGGTACGTTATATCGACGTTACTAAAATATTAAAACCCACAAACGATATTTCTGTAGCATCTAGCGGAGCATCTTTATTACACGCAGGGCGTTTAGACAATACCGTTTATAAAGGTGACGGCGTAATTATAGCAGTTATTGATACTGGAATTGATTGGGATCATTTGGATTTTAGAAATTCATCCGACCCTAAAAAAAGTAGAATTCTACGCATTTGGGACCAAACAATTTCCCCTATAGCAGGAGAAAATGCACCAGTTGGATTTTCATTAGGAGTAGAATATACTCAAGCTCAAATAGAAAATGAAATTGACGGCACTCCAGCAGGATTTGTAAGGGAGAAAGACATTGATGGTCATGGAACACATGTTACAGGAACAGCTGCAGGAAATGGTTCTGCATTGAGCGGTAAGTACACAGGTATGGCCCCAAATGCTGATATCGTGGTTGTTAAAGCCGGTAATGGTTCTTTCGACACTTCAAATATTATTATTGCTCTTGATTACTTAAAAAACTTGTCTACAAGTTTAGGTAAACCTATTGTAGTTAATATGAGTTTGGGTTCGCAATATGGAGCTCATGACGGAACCGACCCGCTTGAACGCGCTATAGATACTTTTACTGATACGGCTGCAGGCCGAATAGTTGTTGTCGCTTCCGGTAATGATAACGGCGATAACATACACAAACAACTTGTTTTAGCACCTGGGGGAACTGAAACGATTACTTTACAAGTACCCACCACTACTACTACAAGTTCAACAGATGTGTTTCAATTTACATCTTATGGCAATGATACAAGTGCACTTAGTGTAGTTGTTACTGCGCCTGACGGTACTCAAGCAGTATCCAATGCCGGCACTTCGGTAATGAATGGTAATGGGAAAGTATATATGTATAATTTCATTGATCCTGAAAGTGGGGATAGAAAAGTACAAGTGTATGTTACACGAACTACAACATCTACAGACGTAGCGGGTTCTTGGAGTATTGCCATTACTAACTCGACAACAAGTACACTAACAGTAGATGGATGGCTAGATACTAAGGGAGATGATTATTCCGGTATGTCGGTAACTGGTGGCGACAGTAATTATTTAGTTACTATTCCTGGTTGTGCTACAAAAGCAATTACAGTTGGGTCGTATATTGCTAAATTAGATTGGTATGCCGCCTCAGAAAGTGGATATAATTACACTTCAGGAATGCAAGATGGGATTAGTGCATTTAGTTCTGTTGGGCCACGAAGAGACAATGTTATTAAGCCGAACATCACAGCCAACGGTCAAGCAGCCGTGTCTTGTTTATCTTCAGATTCTACCCTAGATGCCAATTCTCCATATATGGTTGTCAATAATTTGTATCGCATCGAACAAGGAACAAGTATGGCCGCACCTGTTGTTGCTGGAGGAGTTGCTTTATTGTTACAAAAAAAACCTGGTGCCACCTTCACTGAAATCAAAAATGCAATTACTACTACAGCTATAAAAGATGCCTTTACAGGGACAACAGAAAACACTACTTGGGGTAGTGGTAAGTTGGATGTTTTTAAAGCAGCCACCAGTTTTTCGTATTGCCAACCCTTGGCAAGAACAACTTATAATTATGAACAAGAGTATGGCGCTAGTGAAAATTTCACTAATAATTTGAATGGAAAAAGAGCTGCTCTCCGATTTACAGCGACCTCTAGCGGTTTACTAGCTGGGGTTTATTTTAAAACTGTTCGAACTCAAACCCTGACTCAGTTTACTATTGAAATACGCTCAGTCACATCAAATAATCCCGGAACATTATTAGGATCCTTTCAAGCAAATCCAGCATCTATTTCAAAAAACACCTGGAATTATTTGGATTTAAGTAGTCTTTTGCTACCGATTACTAATGCTACCGATTATTTTATTGTTTTAGTTGGAGCCGCATCAGATACTTTTGGCTTGGGCCAAGAGTCAACAAATAGTAATCGATCAGTAGTTTCAACAGACGGTACTACTTGGACCTCAGTTCCCAATTTGAGAATACGCCCCGTGGTTTATGGTACTCCTGCTTCTGGAGTTCCTACTTTGACTTTAAGCTCAGCTTCTTCTACGAATAACCAAACATTATGTAACGGGGGATCAATTACACCAATTACATATACCACAACAGGTGTTACGGGGGCTAGTTTTTCAGGCTTGCCTTCAGGTGTCACTGGAAGTTGGACTTCTGGTCAAGTTACCATTAGTGGCACTCCTACCCAATCTGGAGTTTTTAACTATTCGGTTAAAATAAACTCTTCCTGTGATACTGCTACCGCAACAGGGACGATTACAATTGGCGGAACACCTTCGGTATCTAGTGTAACTGTCGCTGCAGGAACTACAATAACAATTAATGGAATTCATTTTTTTACAGGTAGCACACCAACTGTTACAATTGGCGGAATGACCACCCAGGTTACGAATGCTACTAATACTAAAATTACGGCTACTGTTCCAGCAAATGCTATTGGTGGAAATGTAATTGTTACCAATTCATGTAACTTAAGCTCAACGGCCTATTCTTATCCATATGTAGTGCCAACAAATATTAGTTTGTCTTCTGCATCAATAGCTGAAAATAATACTATTGGAGCACTTATCGGCACATTATCAGCTACAGATGCAGATTCAAATGATAGTTTTACTTATACACTTGTTAGTGGTACAGGAAGTACAGATAATGCTAGTTTTACAATAAACAATACTAGTTTAAAAGCGGGAATTGTTTTTAATGCACAAACAAAATCGAGTTATGCCATTCGAATCAGAGTGACAGATGCCGGGGGACTTTCTTTTGAAAAAGCCTTTACTATCACTATTGTTGGCGATTCGGATCAAGACGGAATTCGGAACGATCTCGATCTATGTCCGAATACCCCAACAGGAGTAACTGTAGATTTCAATGGTTGCGAAATTTTTATTTTACCTTCAAATAATTATGCCGTTCAGGCAACGGCTACTTCCTGCGTAGGTCAACAAAATGGTGCTATTAGCGTTAGCGCCACTAATACTAATTATATCTATAATGTTACCATAAATGGGCAAACTGGTTTCCAATTGAATTCAGGTAATAACTTCAAAAATCAATTTCAAAACTTGGCACCAGGAACCTATGAAATATGTATTACTATTCAAGGTAAATCTAATTATGTCCAATGTTATACGATTAAGGTAACGGAGCCTAATGTATTGTCTGTAACCAATAAAATGAGTAGTTCGGGTAAGCAAGTTACGTACAATTTGAGTGGAGCAAGCAGCTACAATATCACTTTTAACGGGCTTACACAAAACTATTCATCCAATTCCATCACTTTTGATTTAGTTTCTGGACAAAATACCATTGCAATTTCAACCGATTTGTATTGCCAAGGTCAATTTGAAGATCTCATTTTTGTAAGCGATAAAGTAGCATTCTATCCTAACCCAGTGCAGGACATTTTGAATTTATACTGTTCAGGCAAAGATTCCACAGTAAAAGCTGCGCTAAAGGATCTTTCGGGTAAACACATTGCGATGTATTCGAAAACAGTCCCAGAAAACAGAATGCTTCAATTTGATCTAAAGGATTTAACTAGCGGTTTGTACTTGTTACATTTAAAAGGAACAAATCTAGAAGAAACAATTAAAATAATTAAAAAATAATAGCCCCATGAAACCAACACCTTTATTATTAGCGCTATTTACAATTGTATTTCTTGTGTCATGTGGCGGCAGTGATCCAGGACCGGCTCCTGTGCCTGTGCCCGTAATAAAAACACCAGGAAAATCGGTTTTAATAGGCCCTGCAAATGCCAGAACTTGTGAGGAAGGAACCAATATTACTGCAACACAAAGTACGGTAGCTTTCAGTTGGAATAGCACTTCTGATACAGAAAGTTATGAATTAAGAATCACTAACTTGAACACTTCAGAAGTAGTCACTCAAACAGGAATTACTACAACTAGTGCAACGGCAACATTAACACGAGGCATCCCTTATTCTTGGTCCATAACTTCTAAAAATAAAGGCGCAACCACAACAGTTAGCGATATTTGGAAGTTCTATTTAGCAGGCGTTGGAGTGACTAATTATGCACCATTTCCAGCAGCGGCTGTAAGTCCGCTTCCAGGTACTACAGTGACGCCAACAAATGGGAAAGTTACTCTTACTTGGGACACCAGCGATGTTGATGGAGGAACGTTGACTCATACTTTATACCTTGATACGGTGGACGGGAAACAAACACCTTTAGCTGCCAATTCTAATCTTACAGTTAAAACGAAAGAAGTATCCGTGGCAGCGAATACAGTATATTATTGGCGCGTAGCCACTTCTGATGGCACTAATACTGCAACTAGTATTGTCTACAGTTTTAAAACGAATTAATCCGATTAAATATGAAAACTTCTTTAAGATTGATCCTGTTATTTTTTTGTTTTTCATTTGGATTCTCTAAAGTATATGCTCAAGAGTTTTTTGACGCCAATAATAGATTAAACACAGATGAAATTGCTGCAGGCTGGCAACTGCTTTTTGATGGCAAAACTACATCAGGTTGGCATTTGTACAACGAAGGAAACATCAAATCGGCTTGGAATGTTAAAAATGGCGAACTGGTTTGCGACCCAAATATTGAGAAAGTAGAACGGGGCGATTTAGTATCAGATAATCAATATAAAAATTTTGATTTTAGTTTTGAATGGAAAATTTCAGAGGCAGGCAATAGCGGGGT
>JBJOFM010000054.1:0-6848 GCA_046048755.1 Bacteroidota bacterium
TTGCCGTTACTGCAGGTATCGGATTGGATGCAATCGTTTCCAAATTTGAGGCAGAACACGACGACTACCAAAGCATCATGGCGAAAGCCATTGCCGATCGATTGGCTGAGAGTTTTGCAGAAAAATTACACCAAAAAATCCGAACCGAATTCTGGGGGTATACTTCCGAAGAAAATATAAGCAACGAAGATCTAATTCGTGAAAAATATCAAGGCATCAGACCGGCACCCGGATATCCAGCTTGCCCAGATCATACCGAAAAAGAAACCCTGTTCCGTATCCTTAAAGCTACAGAAACCGCAGGAATTTCCCTCACTGAATCGATGGCTATGTTACCCGCCGCCAGCGTGAGCGGTTGGTATTTTGCCCACCCACAAAGCAAGTATTTTGGATTAGGTAAAATTGCGAAAGACCAAGTAGAAGCCTATGCAATGGCAAAAGGGCAAGATACCCAAACCGCAGAACGCTGGCTTAGCCCCGTTCTCGGTTATTAATACAGCAGCCTCAATTTCGCACCATCCTCTATTTCGCATCCTCCTCTATTTCGCATCCTCCTCTATTTCACATCCTCCTCTATTTCGGTTCGCAACTCTCACAACCGTGAATCAAAATAATACCAAGTAACCTACCCTACTTTTAATTACCCTGTTTCCCAATTAACCTATTTATTGATTGCCCTATTTCTCAAAGGGAATGTGAGTAACTTCTTATTCAGAGTTATAAAGAAGATTAAACTACTTCTTAAACGGATTCGAATACCTAGGGTCATTTAAAAAAGCCGTATCCGTCATGCTCAACATAAATGCCTTTAATGCCGCTTTCTGTGCAGGTTTTAAATTCAAATGTTTTCCTTCGTGCGACATCATCGGATTGAGATTGGGCGAACTAAACTTCACACCTTCACTGTAGTGATCAATTACCTCATCCAGCGTTTTAAATCGTCCATCGTGCATATAGGGACCCGTTACCTGAATGTTCAATAACGACGGTGTCTTGAAAGTACCCATGTCTTGGGCTCGTCCCGTAATTCCACCATATCCTTTATCTGTAAATACCAAATCCAATCCGTTATTGGCAATTCCACCAAACGTTGGATCTTGAATTTGGGCTTTATTATCGCCATGACAATGAAAACAATCAGCGCCCGTAACATTTCCGTCCAAATCAAAGTCCACCAACGCATTAAACAACAATGCACCCTGACCCTCTTCTGGAGTTAACTTCGAAAACTTACCGGGGAAGAAATCGTTAAACCGAGAACGGTAACTAACAATGCTCAATAAAAATTGCTCCATGGCCAAACTCATGTCAAACACATTGGGCTCCGCATTAAATGCCTTTAAAAATGCATCCTTATACAAAGGAGACCGGCGTAAACGCCTGTCTAACATCGGCAAGGTCATCGCCATCTCATTGTGCGCCTGAATAGGTTCAAATACCAATTCTCGCAACGTATTCTGCCTTGCATCCCAGAAAAACTTTTTATTGTAGGCCAAGTTGAATAATGGCGGTGTATTCCGATGGGTTACCAATCCAAAAACACCCCTACTCAATGCAACCGGACCATCCGCAAAAGCATATTCCTGTTTATGACAACTGCCACAACTGATGGTACTGTCAATACTTAAAATCGGATCATAAAACAACATTCTGCCCAGCGCAATTCCCTCTTCCGTAAATGGATTATCGGAAGGCAAAATAGGAATTGGGCCTAGTTTTTTGTCGAAAATACTGGCCGGATCTACCGAAGTAGTTTTAAATACCGGCTTCGTTGGATCTACAGGTTTATCCTCGCAGCCGCTGAAAGAAAACAATAATACCAGTGAAAAGACTGTAACAAAAAGCCCGCTAATTCCTGATACCCGTGTCTTCATAATCAATTAATTATTCTACTATGCCTAAACGAAACGCTTTATTATTGGTCATATCGTCCAACAACGATTGCATTAATTTCACTTCGTTTGTGCCCGAACTATGGGAAACACTCCCCGCTGCCATTTCGCGATTCCCTAGGACTTGATCCAAATGATATTCTAAAGGTAATACCAACTGCTGACCTTCTTTCAATTCAAAATAAACCTCAGAACCTGTTGCGGGATATGCCATCGAGAAATTACGTACAAAATTGTCTGTTGCGGTATGAAAACTAAATGTCTTGGTAAAATCAACATCTCCAGTTTTCTTCCATCTACCATCCAAAGCTTGGAAAATATAACCACCGGCCCAACCCCAATGCAAACTGGTAATGTTGGTACTCAACGGGTGTGTTGTTGGCCAAGCAGCAGGGTCACCGTGATTGATGTCGTAATCCAACCCCATTTTTAATTTTAGACCTTTATACTTTCCAGCGGGAATGGCATAATCAAACTTGGTTCTGCCGCCCCAAATGTTAAAATGCTGAAAACCGTCTCCCAAAACTAACCATGTGCCATCCTCGCGCTCCAAAGCCATGTCGCTAATCATCTGACTTAAATTAACAACCTGCAATACTTCCCCAAATTTATTGGTATACTCTCCAATTTGAATAAATGCCTCTTTCCCTTCCCATTTCATCCGAAAATCCAAAGTAAGTTTGGTTTCCTTTTTTGCTGGTGGCTGCGGTGGCTGATCCGGTTCGCATGCGCTTACAAATACAGAAAGTCCTAAAACTATTACTCCAGTTAAAATCCCTTTTATCCAACGATTTTTCATTTCCAATTATTTTGTACTACCAAAGATACAAATTCCATTTAAAAAACCATACTACTTAAACCACATAGAACCCTACGGTTTAAGAAAACGTAAAGAATATACGAAATTCTGGTCATTTATCCTAATAAAATAAGTGCCGGCAGCTATATCCATGGTGGGTACAGAAAAATACGACTCACCCCCCGAAACATCCTCGCCTTTCCATAATATCTTACCGGTCACATCCAATAAATCTACATCAAACCTACCTCTATTTCTCCCAACAACCACAGGATCTCCAACCGCCGGATTGGGCATAATCGCAAATACATCCTCTTGCAAGGCATCCAAATTCATCCCACCCACTTGCGCCTTGGCCAATACCCGTACCCGAGGATCAAATTCTGCGCCCGCCATGGCAAAACCTGGTATAAACTCAAACTCCTGTGCCGTATCGGTTAAGTAAAATATACGCTCCATCGTTTTCCCTTCTCCCCAAAATAAAACAGGAACCCGCATATGGAAAAACGCAACACTAGGATCCGAGGCACGCTGAGAAATCCTAACCACTACCTTGCCCTTACGTTGTTTCCAATCAATCTTTAAATAAGGAAAACCAGCCCCATTAATCCATTCGTTAAAAAATGTATCCAATCCATGGCCATATTCGCGTTCCATATATCCTCGGAAGTCATCCTGATCGGCAAAACCATCGCCCCGACCTCTTCCAATCAAATACTTCCGCAAAGCACCAAAAAATACCGAATCCCCAACCTTATCCCGCAACATATGCAACACCCAGGCTCCTTTATTATAGGTTAATCGACCACTAAACAACACCCCAACATTCAACGTATCTCGGGCATAAACGCTTCCCCAATCTCGGGAAGTAACATCCTCACGCATTCCCTTTAATCGATCCGTAAAACTCTTATCATCACGCAAAAATTCATGGGCCAACGCATTTACGTAAGTAGCAAATCCCTCGTTTAACCACAAATCCCCCCAATTCGCACAGGTGACATAATCGCCAAACCATTGGTGTGCCAACTCATGCGCCATCAAATCCCAACCCAAATCTACCATAAAACTCATCGTCTGGTGCTCCATGCCGCCTCCCCAAGTAAATTGAGCATGTCCGTACTTTTCCTTATCAAATGGATACGGAATAAATAAACTATCCATCATCCGCAATTGCGGCAAAATACCTTTAGCATCCCGCTGCCAAGTACTTAAAAATTGAGGAAAACAATAGTTCTCCACTGGCATTCGCCTACCATCAATAAACGTTACCGTATCGGTAAATCGAGAATAATTTGTTACTGCAATGGCCACCAAGTACGTTGGAATTGGGTACCGATGCTTCCATACATAACGCATACTTGTACCGCTAGCCGCCACCTCTTCCGTCACCAAAATCCCGTTACTCGCCACCCGTAAACCCGTATCCGTAACCACTTCAATATCCAAGGAATCAATCTTGTCATGCAAAGACTGCTTACAAGCCCACCAAAACTGAGCCCCATACGGCTGACTCAATGTATGTATCACAGGCCCCGTTTTATGATTGTCTAACACATAATAACCAAATCCACCGCCATTCACCGGATTTCCACTGTAGGCAACCCAAAATGAATCCTTACTCCCATTCTTCCAGCCTCCCGATTTGGTAACATACCCCCCATTCCCAGATCTATAAACAGTTAATTTGCCTGATTTATCCCAGGCCGAATCTACCTGCATCCCCGACACCAAATCGAATCCCAAAGAATCCCTATCGTCCAAAACCGTCACCCCAAATTTTGTTATCCCGCGCAATGAGGATCCTACCCGAGGATTTATCCAAAACTGTAATCGATGGTAATCAATAAGATATCCATGCCTCACACCAGAATTAGATCTACCCCTAACCCCTTGCTTTGCCGAAAAAACCAAACGCTGCTTGCATAACGATTCTTCGCAATCCATAGGCTCTACATCCAACATCTCCCCCAATCCCTGCGCCTGCAAATTCCCGAATCCCGCAACCAAACCATGGAATAACACAAACGAAAAAGACGTTAATCGAATCAACCACTTACATATCATTTCCGATGATGAAATCGATAGCATATGCTACAAATTTCCACAATTCAACTTCCCAATCCAAACTCCTGAATAAAAACCCTAAGCGTAACCTACCTTTGTAACCGTGAAATTTAGCTGGTTACCCCTATTTTTAATCATCCTACTTGGCTCCATTTGGGGCAGCTCTTTTATCTTGATGAAACGAGGATTAGAGGTGTTTTCTCCGATACAGGTAGCCGGTCTTCGACTCTTTCTTGCCGGTATATTTCTTACTCCCTGGGTATATCGTTATGCCTTTGGTAGCAAATCCGTAAACCCAAATCAACAGAAGCTTATTTCACGCAAAGACTATTTTTTTCTTGTGGTTACGGGTTTTGTTGGCAATGCCATACCTGCATTTTTATTTTCAACTGCTGGTACATTAATTCCATCGGGTTTGTCTGGGATTCTAAATGCCTTCACCCCGGTCTTTACCCTAATTGTAGGTGCTCTGATTTTTAAAAGTGCTATCAACAAAAATGGAATCCTCGGCGTTGCTTCGGGTATCATCGGCGCCATTTTTTTATTGGGTCCCACCTTTCTTGGTAACAAAGACATGTCTATAAACCTCGCTGGAGCATTTATGGGATTGGGTGGCTCATTACTATACGGGTACAACATCAATTTAATCAAAACACGATTATCCCACATACCTCCGATGGCAAAAACCGCCTTCCCCTTCTTTTTTATGGGAATCGCGTATGCTTTTGTGTTGTTCAAAACCGATATTCTTCATTGTTGGCCCGATGGAAATCCATTCCATAAACCCACCGATCCACAATTACTCATGCAGTACACCCAAGCATGGAAAGCCCTCGGTTTTATGTCGATTTTAGGCATCATAGGCAGCGCAATTTCCATGATGCTGTTCAATTATTTAATCGAACACACAACCGCATTGGTTGCCTCAACCAACACCTTTGTTATTCCCGTTGTTGCCGTGGCTTGGGGATTGTTCGACCAAGAACCTATACGTTGGAATATGATTATAGGCCTATTGTTATCACTCACTGGCGTTTATCTCGTAATGCGTAAAGATTAATTATCTTTGAACTAAGGAACTCCCCGAATCTAATACCACATGCAAAACATCCAACAAATTTTAGAATCCTTTGAAATTAGCAATAAACTAGCTGCTGCAAGTACAGGTACTCAATGGATAGTAGCCGATTCAAACCCTACTAGAATGATTAATTCTCCCGTGGATGGCAAAACCATTACTTCCGTTACTTTATCAACCGAGAAGGAATGGAACGCGGTAGTAGAGTGTGCCAACGATGCCTACCTCACCTGGAGAAATATGCCGGCTCCAAAACGGGGCGAAATTGTTAGACAAATTGGCGATGAGCTACGGAAACATAAGGATAATCTTGGTGCCCTAGTGAGTTACGAAATGGGGAAGAGCTTGCAAGAAGGATTGGGTGAAGTTCAAGAGATGATTGATATCTGCGATTTTGCCGTTGGATTAAGCCGACAGTTGCACGGATTAACCATGCATTCCGAAAGGCCCAATCACCGCATGTACGAACAATGGCATCCGCTTGGAATTGTAGGTATTATCAGTGCCTTCAATTTCCCGGTAGCTGTTTGGAGTTGGAATGCTATGTTAGCCGCAATTTGTGGTAATGTTTGTATCTGGAAACCTTCCGAAAAAACTCCAGCCAGCGCCGCAGCCGTTCAACATATACTCAAACAAGTATTGATTAACAATCAGTTACCCGAAGGTATCTTTTCCTTAGTGCAGGGCGATAAAGTTATTGGTGAAGCCATGAGTACAGACCACAGAATTGCGTTGGTAAGTGCCACCGGTAGCACGCGAATGGGTAAGGAAGTAGCCGTAAAAGTGGCAGCTCGATTGGGTAAAAGTATCTTAGAATTAGGTGGAAACAATGCTATTATTTTAACCCCAGAAGCCAATCTGGATATGGCGATTATCGCTATTTTATTTGGAGCCGTGGGTACCGCCGGTCAGCGATGCACTACAACACGCAGACTTATCATCCACGATTCCATTTACTCCACCGTAAAAGAAAAACTTTGCAAAGCATACGCCCAGTTGAAAATTGGTAATC
>JBJOFM010000055.1:0-9660 GCA_046048755.1 Bacteroidota bacterium
CCTCGGGTACCTTGTATATCGATAAGCCCAACAACAAATCGGGGATTAAGGATTATCCGGAATACCCCATATTCGTTTCGGATAAGGGTTCGGAAGTGTTGTACGACAAATCCCACATTCACGGTGGGGCCTACACGGCGGATAAGTTTAAGTTTGTTATGGATCCCTTTACCATTGATAGTTTGGATAACTTCACGATTGCGGGTTTACGTTTCGATGGTAATTTTATTTCGGCAGGAATTTTCCCTGAATTTAGGCATCACGTTTACATTCAAAAAGATTATTCGTTAGGTTTTATTAAGTCTACTCCTCCGGGTGGATATCCGATGTATCGTGGTAAGGCCATGGGGAATATGACGATGAATTTGAGTGAGGAAGGTTTTTACGGGGAAACCGGTGAAATTGCTTATCAAGGAGGGAAGAGTACGTTTAGTAGGGTCTTATTATTACCCAATCAAACCAAGGGCGAGTTGAATACCTACGATTTGCCGGAGAGTCCAAAATATCCTGAAATTCATGGGGTGAATGTGGCCCTTGACTGGCGTCCGTATGAGGATAAATATACAGTGAGCAGTGGTAAAAAGCCCATCGATGTATTCAAGCAGGGCTATGATTTTACTGGGAGTTTAACTCAATCGCCGTTGAATATTAAGGGCGATGGTATGCTGGCTTGGGATTTGGCGCAGTTTTCTTCTAAAGAGATGGTGTTTGCTACTCAAAAGGCCATGGCTCAAGTGGCAAGTTTGAAGATTTTTGCAGCGGATTCTGCGAAGGTGGCCTTTAATACCACCAATATTAACGGTACCATGGATTTCTCAAAACGGGTTGGAACTTTCTCAACGAACGATGCGGATCAGATGACCCAATTCGCTTACAATAATTTCCAAACTAACCTTAGCGATTATCGTTGGGATATGGATAAGAAAATTATCACAGCTAAAGTTGGCCCTACTGTGGGTAGCGAACCGCCGATGTTCGTAAGTACCAATCCATTGCAGGAAGGGTTGACTTTTGAAGCTAAACGAGCCGATTACAGTTTGGTGGATTACACGTTGAAAGTGCAGCAAATTCCGTATATTGATATCGCGGATTCTCGATTGTTCTTGAAAGATGGTAAGTTAACTATTCGCGAAAATGCAAATATCGATATTGTAGATAGCGCCAAAATCATTGCCAACGTGGATGATAAATACCACGAAATTTATAAAACCCGATTGAAGATTTACGGATTGAATAAAGTGCGTGGTAGCGGATATTATCAATACGTAAACTTGAAAGGAGTGAGGCAAGAGTTTTTCTTGGATAGTGTTATTGTAAACCGCGATAAACACATTGAGGGAATTGGAAAAATTGCGGAGGAGCAAGGATTTACGTTGGATACTAAAATAGGCTATAAAGGTTTCGGTCAGATCGAAAGTACGGAGCCATTAATCCGATTTACTGGGTACGTAAAGCCGTTGCATACTTTTAAAAATATTCTTCCTTCAGCATGGATTCGGTTCGATGGGCGTGTAGATCCTAAAGATGTTGTAATTCCGATGAATGATCCTCGAGATTACGACAATAAAAAGCAATACGTGGGGCTTTTTGTGGCAAACGATTCCAGTCACGTGTACCCGTTGATGTATTCTTGGAAACGCAGGTATTCGGATGACGATTGTACTAACGATACCGGTATTTTGTATTACGATCATACTACCGAAAGTTTCATGGCGGGTAATGCAGCTCGTTTGCGAGGTGGGTCGTTAAAAGGCAGTTACATTCAGTTTTGCGAAAAAGACCATTCCATTCATGCGGAAGGGCCGTTGGATTTTGGCTTGGAATCACCCAATATTCAATTTAAGAATGCCGGTACAGCGGATTTAGCGGTTAAAGATTCGGCCTTCAACTTTAATATGGCGATGATGTTGAATTTCCCCTTGCCGGACGAGTATGTGAAACGGATGACAACAGTGATTTCGGAAAGCAGTACACCTTCTGTAAGTGTAAATAATAATTTCTTTAGAGAAGCACTGGGTGAAATGATGGAAAGCGATAAGTCTTACAAAAATGCGCTGGAATCATTGATGAAAGACGGTCAGTTACGCGGTAAAGACGAAGCGAATTATATGTTTGTAATGACGGACGCAAACTTCCGTTGGGAAGCAAAATTGCGTGGAATGTATTGTACCGATGTGGTGAGCATTGCCTCTATTAGCGGTACTCCGGTAAATAAAGGTGTAAAAGCTACGATGTTGCTAGAGCATAAACGCAGCGGAGATAATATGTATATCTATTTTGATCTTGGAAATAATGAGTCGTTGTATATGCAGCTAACCAAAACTACGGTAACGTTGTATTCTTCTGACGAAGAATTAACCCAGATTTTTGCTAAGACTTCTTCCAAGTTGAAAGCAGAGAATTTTTATATGCGTATGGCTACAGAAAAGCAAGTAGAACGATTCTTGCGCAAATTGTCGGATTACGAAGAAGAATAATCTAATAGTCGATGCCGGTTAGGAAGAGCCCTGAAGCGGGTACAGAATTTCCGGCATCACTTCGTTGACCACCCATCAGCAATTGTTGAAATTCTGCTACGGGCATTTTATTCATTCCAACATCGATTAAAGTTCCAACGGTAGCACGAACCATATTTCGTAAAAATCGATTGGCCGAAATTTCGAATAACAGTCCTTCTTCTGTTTTCAGCCACTGCGAATGATAAACTTCGCATAAAGGGTTGTTGTTGGGAATTTCTCCTTTACAAAATGCAGAGAACGGGTGAATCCCGAGCATACTTGAAGCAGCAAGGTTGGTTAATTCGATATCCAACTCTACAAGCAATGGGTTCCACCAGGAAGTTGATTCCTTAAATACATTTTTCTGAAAATGTATATGGTATTGATAAGTGCGTTTGGTAGCATCAAATCGAGCATGAAACCCAGAATTCACAGGGCTACAACGAAACACTGCGATATCCCCTGGAAGCATTTTGTTTAGCCTGTAGGGTAAATCAAACGGTATGGTTCCTTGAAAATCAAAATGCGCCACAAAATAGGATGCATGCACACCACTATCGGTTCTTCCGCAACCAACTACTTCTATGGGTTGATTGCACAGTTGAGATAATTTTTCTTGCAATACCTGTTGAACCGTTAACCCGTTGGGTTGAATTTGCCATCCGCAGTAATTGGTACCCTTGTATTGCATGTCCAAGCGGTATCGGGTTAAAATGGTTGATGAATTCATAGATATGTTCGGAGTATGCGGTTTTTTTGGGAGTATATTTATTCACTCCCTGCAACAAGTCTGAAATTAGTTCAATGTACTATTGGCAATTCTCGTAAACGATAGCACAGCCTTGTCCTACCCCGATACACATAGTTGCCAGCCCATATTTTAGTGCAGAATTGCGTTTCATTTGATGCAGTAATGTGGCAGAGATTCTTGTTCCCGAGGCTCCCAAGGGATGTCCGATGGCGATGCTGCCACCTTGAGGATTTACAATTTCTCTGGCAATGTTCAATTCACGCATACTGGCCAGTACTTGCGATGCAAATGCTTCGTTTAATTCGGCAATGCTAAGATCGTTTACGCTAATACCAGCGTGTTTCAATGCTTTGCGTGTGGCGGGAACGGGTCCAATACCCATGATAGCAGGGTCTACACCCGCTGCTCCCATGCCCGCAATACGAGCCATAGGCGTTAGATTTAATTCTTTAAGTTTTTGCTCAGAAACTAGGATGCACACAGCGGCTCCATCATTGATTCCCGAAGAATTGCCCGCCGTAACCGTACCACCCTCTCTAAAAGCAGGTTTCAAGGTTGCTAAAACATCCGGTGTTGATAATCGAGGATGTTCGTCGGTTGAGAATAGTATCGGTTCTCCTTTTTTCTGAGGAATAGGAACGGAAATAATTTCGTCTCTGAATAATCCAGACTCGTTGGCTTTCTGCCAATTTAGTTGAGTCTCGTAGGCGAATACATCTTGATCTTCTCGACTAATATTAAACTGATTGGCAACATTTTCAGCGGTTTCACCCATGCTATACGGGTGGTACATTTTCGCTAATGTTTTATTGGTAAAGCGCCAACCGATGGTAGTGTCATAGATTTCTGCACTTCGTTCCCATGCATTCGCGGCCTTCGCCATAACAAAAGGAGCTCGCGTCATACTTTCTGTACCCCCAGCAACGATGATATCCGCCATTCCTGAAGCGATCGCCATGGCGCCATTCATAATACTCTGCAAGCCGGATGCACACAATCTATTTACGGTATACCCTGGGATTTCTATGGGTAAACCGGCAAGCAAACTCGCCATACGCGCCACATTTCGATTGTCTTCGCCTGCTTGGTTTGCAGCCCCCAAAATCACTTCGCTAATTTCATCTTTGGAAATGTTGGGATTGCGCTCCATCAATTGTTTAATTGCATGGGCCGCTAAATCATCGGGACGAATACCCGCCAAGCTTCCTCCAAATTTTCCTACGGGGGTTCTTACTATATCAACTACGTACACTGCTTGCATACCGCAAAATTGCGCAAATTCCTCGGATATATTATAACGCGCTTAATATTGCTACACCAAATTGTAAGATTGCGTACCCAATTAGAATACCAATCAGTAATTTTTTATTCGACTTTTTAGCCTTGGTAGATTTTGGTTTCGGAGCTTCATATGGTTCTATCAGCGCTTTTGCCTTTTTAGCTAACATTCTCGCTTCGGATTCCATTTTCATACCCTTACTAATGGATAAACCGCTAAATAAAAATACAATGAGAGACCCAGCTAAAATTATCAAGGCTGGAGTAATTGCTTGACCAAAAGAAAATGCAAATACTATTACAGATGAAAATACGCCAAAAGAACCAATCAATAGCAAAACATAGCCAATAATAGTTGGAAGCAAGCTCTTCTCTTTAAGTTCTTGGGATTTTAACATCATAGCGTCGTGCTTAACTTTGATACTGTCTGGAATAATTAGTACTTCTTCTTCAAAAACGGTATCGTAAATTATAACGGTATCCGGAGGAAATACACGCTTCGACTTCGTAAAAAATGAACCATTAAAATCGCGAGTTAAATCCGATGATTTGGCCTTGGTTGTTTGGGCTAGTTTTAGATCTATTTCCTGATTATTTCGACGTGAAAATTCATTTCCCAAAAGCGATGAAGTGGAGACATTGTTTTTATTGTATGTTGTAGATTTTGAAGGTTTAACCTCGGGTTTGCGGGATGTCACCTCCTTATTTCCGGAAATTCCCCATTGAGGACCATTTATTTTAAAACCGCCACTGTGGTATTGTTTTTCAATTTGGCAAGAACTTAGAAATGCAGAAAATCCAAGAACTATTAATGCATAAAAAGATATTTTTGTCATAATTCTGTGTTAAATCGAGGGAAAATTAGACAACATATTTCTAATTGCTAAATTTGTTGCGATAAATGCAAAAAATACCCCAAAATACCCCCCATTGGTTATGTCGGCTCACATCGATATTGCTGATTGCGGTTATTCCGATGTTGGGGGTGTTTCAGCTTCTTGGAATTAAATATCAACGACATATTACCAAGCAATGCATATTCAATCAAATGGATACGCAGGATTTGGAGACCTTGTTCTTGGATGAACAACAATTTAATGAACCAGAACCGGGCGAGGAATTTTGGCTAAACGGAAATAAGTACGATGCGATTCGGATTTCACCAACCCTCGGTGGCTGGATGGTAATCGCGCTCAATGATAAGATTGAAAAGTTGGCAGAGCAAGCCATGCGCGCTGAAAATTCAGTGCCCTTGCATCCATCTGCTAAAAAGTATAATCCGTATAACAAAAACTGGCAATTCGTGGAGCCTTTATCTGTTGTTTTTCCTGTTTTGGAATATTCATTCGACTTCCCAATCCACGAAATACCGGTTAATCAGCCACAGATCAACTCAGTTTTTCAACCGCCGGAAGTACATTCCTAATGGATATTTAGGATTTCGTTGTTTTCCCGTTGAACTATGTTGATGGTTCGCAGGAATAAACAATGGATTGCCGTCCTAATCCGTTAATTAATATTTGCCAATATAGTAAGATACTTTTTAGTTATTACGTACTGAAATTGGATTGTATATCCGTGCCCCGTTTATAGAATCAATAATACATTGTTGCTGATTTGCTTGTGCTATTAACACTAGCCTTGCAATCGGCAAAAACGCTTTTCCCCTTATTTTATTATGAAAATTACAAAATTCGCAGCGATGGTGAGCTTGATGAGCTTAACCACGCAATACATATACAGTTTCGGATCTCGTGAATCGTTTACGGATCCTTCATCAGCAATGTCCACAGTTGTCATTGCGTTTCCCTCCAATTATTTACACGATAATCCTGAAGTAAAAATGGGATTATATCAAGCCGGTACTACCGATACTTCAGAAACCGAAGAAATGGATGAGATCTTGGTTTCCGCGCAGCGTTTCGACCAAAAAAGAAAATATTCACCCAGACAAATTGAAGTGGTAAGTGCTAAGAAATTGACCGAATTACAGCCGGCAACCTTAGGGGATGCTTTAATCAATACGGGTCAAGTATTTGTTCAGAAGAGTCAGATGGGCGGCAGTTCCCCTGTATTGCGGGGATTTGAGGCGTCCAGAGTGTTGTTGGTGGTAGATGGAGTTCGGATGAACAATGCTACCTACCGGGCGGGACATTTACAAGACATCATTACCATTGATCCTCAGATTTTGGACCGTATGGAGGTGAACTTTGGATCGGGTTCAACCCTGTTTGGTTCCGATGCAATGGGTGGGGTGCTGTATTTCAAAACGAAAACACCCACATTTGGGAAAAAACAACTGCTGCCCTATGCCGGAGTTCGCTATCAATCGGCCTCCCAATCAACGATTTCTAATGCAGGTTTCCGATTGCAAATGCCCAAATGGGGACTGATTGTTTCGGCTACTCAAAGCAATTTTGGCGATTTGCGCTCGGGTTCCAAGAATTATTCGGATATCGACACTTTTGGGAACCGCAGTTGGTATGTTGGCAGGATAAATAATTGGGATACCCTATTGCGGAACGAGGATCCTCAAAAACAAGTGGGTACGGGGTATGATCAAACGGATTTATTTGCCAAGTTGTTGGTAAAGACGGGCGGTATCCACCATGTTTTAAATGTACAAAGCAGTCAGGCAGATTTGATTCCTCGGTACGATCGTTTGACGGAATTTACGTTGCAAAATGGTCAAGTAATTCCTACGTTTGGTCGATGGGATTATGCACCCCAGAATCGGTCGTTTATATCGTATCAGGCAGAGCAAGGTGGTGTAGACCATCGCCAGAGGCTCACATTAGCACGGCAAGAAACCCAAGTTGGCAGAATCACACGAAATTTTCAGAGCAATACCCAGCGTTCGCAAATGGATACAGTGGTAATGGTTACGGTGAACTACGATCGCAGTGATAAGATATCCAATCGTTTACGAATAAATTCCGGGTTGGAGTATGTGAATAATCGGGTTCAATCAACGGGGATAAATACCAATGTGGTAACGGGTTTGCAGTCTGTCACAAAAGCCCGTTATGCCGATTCTGGAGCCAGGACGCACATGACTTCGGCCTATGCTCAGTTGTTAGGAGATTTACCCCAATGGAAGGCGAACATTCAAGCAGGTGCACGGGTTACGCGGTACGATTTGCAGGCCAACTATTCATTGAGAAATCCGTGGAAGTTGCCCTATAATTCGATTGAGTTTTCTAATAATACCCTAAGTTTTGATGTGGGTTTAAACAAAGAAATTGGTAAGATTGCTATTGTAAAAGCATCGGTAAATCAGGCATTTCGAAATCCTAACGTTGACGATATGACGAAAGTATTTGATTCAAAACCTGGAGTTAAATTATTGGTGCCATCGCCAAATTTGCAAGCAGAACGAAGTACCACCTTCGATGTGGGGGTGTTGATGAGCAAATCGGAAAAGTTTGTGTTGGAAGCCGGGGCGTATCAATCCGTTATTGCTAATTTATTATTGGACGAAGTGGGTACCTTGAACGGCCAGGATTCGGTTGAATACGATGGCAGATTGACCCCAGTATATCAGTTAAAAAACATGGCGGAAGGCAGGATTTCTGGGATTTATACCAATGCGAAAGTGAAAATAGTGGATGGAATTTGGTGGTCTGGATCCTTGAATTACACCCGAGGATTGTATCGCAAGGGCTCCGGCAGCTCTGAGGAGTGGCAACCTTTGGATCATATTCCGCCGATGTACGGTCAAACCGCGGTTAAATGGTCGGTTAAGCAGGGTTTTGCGGAGTTACAATATTTGTTCAACGGAGAAAAAAAGGCCCAAGATTACAGCAGCAGTGGTGAGGACAATCAGGACAAACAGCCGTTGGGATTGGCCGATATCAATGGGGATGGGAAGCCCGATGGTTACAATCCGTCCTGGGGTATTTGGACCATTCGCGGGGGGTATTCATTGCCCAAAGGGTTTTCGGTTCAGCTAGCGGTGGAAAATGTCTTGGATTTGCATTACCGTTATTTTGCTTCGGGAATGAGTGCATCGGGCCGCAATATATTGTTGAGCCTTAAATGGGATTTATCGCAAGCGAGCACCTTAAGACGTTAAGCCGATGAGTTTTACTGGAGATTGCTATCAAAAAAAGGGCTAATTCAGTATTAAATCAGAGTACTACATAGTTTAATTTTTCTTAATGGATTATTAATAATTAACATCCCAAACTAACAATTTGGTATTCTCTCCGAAATACGGATTTTCTATTTCGGAGGGAATTTTGGGGAGATGGAAAAGGTTACTCCCCATATCGAAAAAGATATTCTCCGTGTTTTCTTGATTTTCTTATTGGTATTTCTTTTGCTGAATGCCAATCTTTGGATAAGCAGCGCCAACGCACAGGTGGTGTACGAAGTTCCAGGTAAGAATCATTATTGTACAATAGATCCAAACGGAGTCTCCATTTTACCTTCGGGTAGGTACGTGACCCCAGCGGGAGAAGCAAAGCGAATTACACGAGCCCCCTATGGCTTAGCAGTTTCTGGGGATGAACGTTGGGCACTGGTTGCCCATAGCAACGCCATCTCGTTGGTAGACTTAAGTCAAGATACATTGCTGATTCAGCGTTTCCCGGAATTTAACGGCAAAGGAATTGATGTAATTCGCGGTGCTTCATTTATCGGTCTTCAGTTTTTGGCCGATAATAAAACCGCTGTAATTGGCGGAGGCGACAAAGGAATTGTATGGTTTTTCGATTGTGAGAAAAAGCAGGTTGTAGATTCCATTGATGTGGGTGCCTTTCACCCCAAAGCGCCACGAGAAGCTTTTCTTACGGATTTACTGATTGATGCGAGTAGAAATGAATTGTGGGTTCTCGATAGAGCTTGGAAGGAATTGTATCGCATCGATTTAAAAACAAAAGCACTTATTAAGTCGTTTCCTACCGGTAGAATTCCCTTTGGATTAGCCCTCTCGGAAGATAAAAAATCCATTGTATTTTCCAATGTGGGGGTATATCAGTATCCCTTGCTGCCCGGAGTTACAAAAAACAATAAAGATTCTGCGTATTTGCATTTTCCGCCATTTGGTGCCCATACCGCCGAATCCGATACAGGAACTTGGGTAAATGGTAAAAAAGTACCCGGATTGGGCAAAGCCGATAACGATGAGTC
>JBJOFM010000056.1:0-6288 GCA_046048755.1 Bacteroidota bacterium
GTCCATCTTCTCCAACATCTTCACCCTACTCTGAACCGCAGTTGATTTACTAGCCTTATACCTAAAACGCTGAATAAAACGCATTTGTTGTCGGATAAAATCCTGCTGATTTTCAAATCTCCGCTGCATCATTTCATCACGTTCCTCTTTCTGCTCCAAATACTCCGTAAAATTCCCTTTGTAATGAAACAATTGCTGATGAGCTACTTCGGCAATTCTATTCACGGTTCTGTCTAAGAAAAATCGATCGTGCGAAACAATCACATACGTACCTTGATACTCATACAGATAATCTTCTAACCACTGAATAGTTGGCAAATCCAAATGGTTGGTAGGCTCATCCAACAACAACAAATCAGGAGACATCAATAATAATTTCGCCAACATCGCACGCATACGCCATCCACCCGAAAATTCACGCAAACTCTTACCCAATTGCTCCGTAGAAAAACCCAAACCCTCCAATATTTTATCGGCTTGTGCATGCCAATCGTATCCACCAAGTGCACCAAACTGCTCCTGACAATCACTCAGCCTTTGCAAGGTCCTATCGTCATACTGAGTCTCTAACTTGATAAGCAATTCATTAATTTCCTTATCCAACTTCATCAAATCGTCTCTCCCACCCAATACCACATCACGCACCGATTCCCCAATATCCAAACTCAACAAGTCCTGATTTAAAAATCCAATCTTCAGATCGCCGGGTTTCGACATCTTACCTTCCCTTAAATCAAAATCTCCAGAAATTACACGCAATAGAGTAGACTTACCCGTTCCGTTTAAACCAACCAATCCTATTTTTTCGTTGGGTTTTATATGCCAATTGGCATTTTTATATAAATACCTCCCGGCAAACTCAAAAGAAAAATCAACCAATGCTAACACACTGCAAAGGTAGTCAGCTAATATCACTTAGCATGCCATACCATCACGAAATCATTCATGAAATATCCATCCCCAATGTCAAAATCAGCAACGCACTCAATCACAAACCCCCTTTAAAAGTAAAAATTAATGGGTTTGTAGTTTTGTCTGTTTACCTGCAAACGAATTGTCTTAACCGAATCCCCCAAAACATCCAACAATAATTTAAACGACCTACTGCCCAATCCTTTTCGATGAAAATCCGTATCGATATAAAACTTATTCAAAAACCATTCTCCCCCACTTTTATCGGTTATAGCAATAAAACCAAGGGGTTCACCTTCGTCAATTATTAAGTAAAATTGCTGTCCCTCCAGCATCTGAAACTTCATAGAGTTCTCATTATAGAATTTCTCAAGCATGAATTCTACCTGTTCCATCCCAATAACTTCTGGATAGTGGTTTTTCCAAATTTTATCCGCTAATTCCTGAACGATAGAAATTTCTGAGGGTCCGATTTTTGACAATTGCAAATTCACCATCCAAATTTCTCATTTTTGTACCCAAATATGTTATTGCATCTGGAAAATATTTCCCTCGGTTTCCCAAAACAATCACCGTTACTTTCCAATGCGAATCTGCAAATCGAAAATCCCGGAATAATTCCATTATTTGGTAAAAACGGTGCAGGAAAATCGGTATTCCTTCGAGCACTAGCAGGCATAAACCCACCTGTACAAGGAAAAATAACCATCCATAACCAATCGCTTTCAAACTTAAATCCCCAAGACAAAGCGGCTTTAGCGGCTTATATGTCGGCAACGCCCCCTACTTCCACCAATTTATCCGTGGAAGAAATAATTTTAACAGGCCGACAGAGATTTATATCGGGCATAAAATCACCATCAACCCACGATTACGCTGCCATTGAAAATGCTTTGGAAAATACGGGCATTTCATCCATTAAAAAATACCCATTTTCAGAATTATCCGATGGGACGAAACAAAAAGTTATGCTCGCGCGATGTTTGGCTCAAGATTCTCGGATAATATTATTAGATGAACCACTAGCTTTTCTTGATTACCCAACGCGTATTGAATTTCTGAAATTATTAAAAATCATCTCCGAAAAAAACAATAAACTTATTATTTATTCAAGCCACGATTTAGGAATTTCTATAGACCAAGCGTCGGCTGTATTAGCAATTCACAATCAAACGTTACATTTTTTCACCGAACCGTCAGAATTTTCGAAAGACTGGTTATTCCCATTACCCAATCAAAATTAATAATAGATGATATCGTATGGGACAACAAAAAGCAAATCGGAACCCCTTTGTATTTAAACAATTTACTGTTTTTCAAGACAATGTGGCACTACCCGTTACTACTGATGCTTGTTTATTTGGCGCATGGATAACACAACACCAACTAATTCCGCAATCAAACATCCTTGATCTAGGATCAGGGACGGGAATTTTAACCTTTATGGTGGCACAAAAACATTCCAATGCCACGTTCCATGGACTGGATATACACAATGCATCCATTGAAGCAGCTAATAAATCATTATCGCACTGGACAGAAAACGGATTAACAACTCAAATACACTTTCAACATCAGAATATATTAGAATCGTCGCTTTCAGAATTTGATGTTGTAATTAGCAACCCTCCCTTCTTTAATAATCAGTTGGAATCTCCTGACGCCGATAGAAATCAAGCAAGACACAGCTCAGAACTAACCTTAGAAAATCTTATTTCCACTATCTATCGGATGATAAAACCCAAAGGGAGTCTTTTTTTGATGTATCCATTTATGGATAAAATTCCACTTCTTTCCAGACTTAAAAAATTCCATTTTGGAATCGAAAAAATCACAGATGTCGCTGCAAATAGCTCCAAATCTCCCCATCTTATTTTTGTTTATGCCGTAAAACATGATGAAAATAATCTGGACAACTCACACCAAAAAACCCCAATCCATAATCGTATCGATTTGTATTTGAATCCGTTAGACTATTCTGATACAACTATAAAAAATCATTATAACCTTACACCCCAATCTGTTGAATTGCTAAAAGATTATTATATAAAACTTTAGCACTTATTGCAATTACCACAATCTCACCCTAACTTCGTTCACATGAATTGGATCAAGTATGCCTTGGAAAAGTCGCTCTTTGGCGTTTGCAGCTACTTGGGTGACAAAATGGGACTGTCCACACGCAGTGTAAGACTTTCCTTCATGTACTTAAGCTTTTTCACATTAGGTTCTCCAATAATTATCTATTTCGTTCTAGCGTTCTGGATGAATATCAAACGATATACCCAGGAATCAAGAACTCGCGTTTGGGACCTTTAGTTAAAAGTTACTCGAAACTGTAAAACGAATTCCGCTAAACGCTGGTTCTACCCTGCAAATACCCCCTGAACAGTTTACCCCTTGTTGTTGCTTTAAATAACTTAAAGTAAATACCGTATTCTTTTCAATATAGCCGATAAAAAAGGTAGGGTAATGCAATACCTTATCCGCAATATTCCCACGCATCAAAGGGTATCGATGCGGATCCACATTTACCATATCGCCTACCGCCACACTTAAATTCTTTTTGATATAATATTCTACCATTACGTTGGCAAACGAACCTTGGTCCTTATCGGTGTGCAGATACTGAGCCTCAATCCTCACATTCTTACCCCCTTTGGTTCTGTGCAACCACTCAAAAAACGGAGTAATAGTCTTTACAACTTCGTATTCAGGCTCCTGCTCGTATCGCGCTTGATTATAAAAAACCTGTTGTAAACCCCACTTTATTTTATCATGACCCGCAGTGGTATGTAGCACTTCGAAATATCCTTCGTGGTACAACTTCTCGGCCTCCATTTCTCCCGTGGAATTACGCTTACCGTTGTAAGCCAATGATTGAACATAACTACCATTCAAAGTAATCTGTAGGCCCTTAAATGGCTTAATCTCTAATTCGCCTTGGATTCCATCCTCCCCCAATTCTTGGCCAGGGGCATTGTATCTCGCCAATAAACGATAGGTATTCTGTCTCGTTAACGAAGGCAAGTACGAGATCAACCCATTCAATAACGTCTCGGTTGGGGTAGTTCTAAATGCAAACTGCTCAACATGTCGGGCTTGAATATTAAAACCAATAGAAGCTTGTTTCGATTTTTGCCAAGCCTTAAACTCCTTCGCAGTCATAGGCCTACTGCCGCCCATAGTATCTTTAACTTGGGGTGCTTTACTTGAATTTATCCAATTTATGCCGCCCTTTCCCCACGAT
This sequence comes from Bacteroidota bacterium, assembly GCA_046048755.1. Taxonomy (GTDB): domain Bacteria; phylum Bacteroidota; class Bacteroidia; order NS11-12g; family UBA955; genus JAGKXC01. Next base: position 4,163 of record JBJOFM010000056.1, read on the forward strand.
AACGAACTGTAATAAACCTTGCCTGATTTATTTTCGTATTTACCCGTATATCCCAAAATCGCCTCGGGTGTTTTAAAATTAGCTTCCCCGGTCCAAGCAAAATTTCCTTTATTATATGCGAAATAACCGTTAAATCCATAAACATTGTATTTGGGATAAAATCGATACTTTAAATCATATCCATTGATATTCGCCACCAAAGCATCCATCGTTTCCCGGTCCAAAGTTCTGTTTACCGCCGATGCTCCAACACTTAAAGTACTTCCTTTTTTACCGGTGTATAATAATCCATCCAAATTCAACCCGCTCATCACTTGTTTACTTGCACCAAACCGGTTCCGAATATTACCCTTTTGATTACCAGCAAACCCTTTTAATGTCCAATTATCACCCAATTGATATTTTAATCGAATACCCTGCATCGCATAATCAATTCCAATCATTCGTTGCTCGTAACTCCTAAATAATATACCCGATCCAAATTGATCGTAAAATGAACCAACCGTTATATCCAATTTATCAATTTGCTTTTGTGCCTGCCAAAACCCTATCCCATGATCGGTATAAGCATCTTGAGGGTCCAACAAAGGAGAATTATTAAACGCATCGTATCGAACTATAAAAGAGTATCCCTGAATTCGATATTGCATGAACAACCAAGCATCCGCACTGGCCCGATTTTCCTTGTAAACCTTGGTGTTTGCCCCAATACTATCGTCACGAATATATTTCTGATAATTCAATAGTAAATTTCCAGAAAACTGACCCTTTGACTTAGGATCGCCCGAAGAATTAAGCGCCGATTGAGCCGATAAAGCAGAAGCAATGCTCAAAAAAAGCACCCAAATTGGGAAAGAAGCAAATTTCATCTTCCTGCAAAGAAACAAAAAACCACGTATTTTTGTGATTCTAATTATGGTAGAAGTTCTTTCCAACCCTCCTAGTACCAGAAAATTATACATCGAAAGTTATGGCTGCGCCATGAACTTTTCCGATAGCGAAATCATAGCCTCCATTATGGGGGAACACGGCTTTACTACCACAACAGAAGAACTTGATGCCGATGTTATCTTCTTGAATACCTGTGCTATACGAGATAATGCCGAGCAGAGAATACGCGATCGACTCAAACACTTACGCTCCAATAAAAAACAAAATTCCGATCTTATTATCGGGGTTTTAGGCTGTATGGCCGAACGTTTGAAGGACAAATTATTGGAGGAGGAAAAACTTGTGGATGTGGTAGCCGGTCCCGATTCTTACCGAGAATTACCCAAATTAGTGGCAGAAGTAGACGATGGCGGAAGAGCAATCAATGTATTACTTAGCCGGGAAGAAACGTATGGGGATCTAAATCCAGTTCGACTAAATTCCAACGGTGTAAACGCCTTTGTTTCTATCATGAGGGGCTGCGATAACATGTGCAGTTTCTGTGTTGTTCCATTTACAAGAGGTAGAGAAAGAAGTCGTGACCCCGAAAGTATTGTGAAAGAAGCCAAAGAACTTGAAGCAGCTGGATACAAAGAAATCACTTTACTAGGTCAAAATGTTGATTCCTATTTGTGGTTTGGCGGTGGTCCAAAAAAAGAATTTAAAACCCTTACACCCGAAGAACAAGATTCTAGCGTAGATTTCGCAGATTTGTTAGAATTATGTGCCCTAGCCGTTCCCAACATGCGTATCCGATATAGCACGAGTCACCCTCGTGATATCAACGAAAAAGTGGTGCATGTGATGGCCAAATACAACAATATTTGTAAGTACATCCACTTACCTGCGCAAAGTGGAAACTCCCGCGTATTAGAAATAATGAATCGAAATTATACCCGCGAATGGTACATGGATAAAATCAACATGATTCGTTCTATCATCCCAAATTGCGGAATTTCTTGCGATATTATTGCTGGATTTTGCTCTGAAACGGAAGAAGAACACCAAGATACTTTAAGTTTAATTGAATGGGCAGGTTTTGAGTTTAGTTATATGTATAAATATTCTGAACGACCCGGAACCCCCGCTGCAAAAAAACTTTCAGACGATATTCCCGAAGCAGTAAAAGGCAGAAGATTACAAGAGATAATCGATCTTCAGAACGCTGTTTCAAAACGAAAAAATGAATCGTTCAT
>JBJOFM010000057.1:0-11923 GCA_046048755.1 Bacteroidota bacterium
AAAGGTCTCGTGGGCTCGGAGATGTGTATAAGAGACAGATACTCAAAGGTTGCAAATAAACATGCAAACTGCTGATTGTTTAATTTGTTATATAAAATGATTCTAAGTTGTAAATTTGTAAAAAATTAAAATTATGCCATATCCCGAAATGTTAGTAGCTCCGATGAGGGCAGAATTGTCAAATCAAGGTTTTCAAGAATTGAAATCAGCAGACGACGTGAATGCGGCCATGGAAGGCAATATGGACACCACGTTGGTGGTTGTGAATTCTGTGTGTGGTTGTGCCGCGGGTTCTGCTAGACCTGGGGTAATAAAGAGTTTGTCTGGTGCAAAAAAACCAGCTAAATTGGTGACTGTATTTGCGGGTCAAGACACAGAAGCAACTGCAAAAATTCGTGAATTTATGGTTCCATACCCACCCTCGTCGCCTGCGGTAGCATTGTTTAAGAATGGGGAAATCGTACATATGGTAGAACGTCATATGATTGAGGGCAGAACGGCCGATATGGTGGCTGACAATCTGATGTCTGCCTATGAGCAATTTTGCTAATCTAAGCTGGGGCGCTGGATTTCCGGTAGATGGAAATACACAGGTAATTGAACTTATTAGAAAAGTTGGTGAATTTCAGTTAGCGAATTGGCAGAAAATCACGCCAGATTCGGTAAAAGATAAAGGCGTCAACCAGTTGGTGAGTTTTGTTGATCAAGAGTCTGAAACCCAACTGATGACAGGACTGCGGTTTATATTGCCGGATTCAGCATTTATTGGGGAAGAACACAATGCTACAGCAGTTTTGGGGGATAAATCTACTTGGATTATTGACCCACTGGATGGTACCACCAATTATTTGCATGGCCTTCCTGTTTTTAGCATTAGTGTAGCATTGTGGAGTGAGGGTTCTTTGTTGGCCGGATATATTTATTGTCCAGTATGGGATGATATGTACGTGGCAATTAAGGATAAAGGTGCTTTTAAAAATGAGCATAGGATTGGTGTCTCTCAAACGTTAAATCCTAAAGAATCGTTGCTGGCCACAGGTTTTCCGTATTATGAATTTTCTAAAACTCCTCAATACTTAGGTCTATTAGAGGAGTTAATGCGCGGTACGCATGGATTGCGGAGAATGGGTTCTGCTGCAATAGATTTAGCCTTTACTGCAGAGGGTAGGTTTGATGGATTTTATGAATTGGGGTTGGCCCCTTGGGATGTAGCGGCTGGAGCGTTATTGGTGAAAGAAGCGGGAGGGATTGTTAGCGATTTTTCTGGGGGGGAGGATTTTCTTTTTGGCAAAGAGATTATTGGAAGTAATACAGGATTGTATTCGTATTTATTGAATCGAATTGAATTCTATTTTCATTCAAATTAGAGACGTTAGTGCTGTTTTATCTGATTTACAGCGCATTTTATTTTACAGATAGGGTGTTGTAAGTTATTGAATATTAATTTTCTCTTTACACAATTGCCATTAACTAGACAATTGGTTTGTCTGTTAGAAAATATCTCGGTAGAATTTGGCTGCTGTTGGATTGGGTTGTAATTTGCGGAAGTAGGTGAATCCGTGGATTATTTCCATATCTAAGGGCTATGCAACCGGCTTGATTCTGGGACTTTTGAGTTTCGGGCCATCATTTTTTACCTTGATTCATGCAGGGATTCAGGGTGGAAAAAAAGCAGGTTTACGTATGGCAATGGGTATTTTTATGAGTGAAACGTTGGTTGCCCTGGCTTGTTTTTTTGGACTATCCAGTTATTTTGTATTACCGGCTTTTAAACTAGTTTTTTCAGGAATTGCATCCTTGGGTTTATTATTTATGGGAGTGAAAGCTTGGTACAGCAACAACGAAGATTTACCACAACTACCGGCATCAGCTACTGCTTCTTTTTCCAAAGGGTTTATTACCAATTCGTTAAACCCATTTGTGTTGATGTTATGGGTTGGTATTTTAGCTACCGCATCCGTAGGACACGAGGGGAATACCTTCATCGATAGGCTGCCTATTTTGGTTCAATTATTGGGTATTTTGTTGGCACTACTTTCTTTGGATTTGGGTAAAGTATATCTCAGCGACTACATCGGTAAAAAAATAAGTAATCGTGTATTTTCCATGATTACTCGGTACTTTGGCTTTATTCTGATTGCCATTGGATTGTATTTTGGATATCAATTTGTAGATATGTTATGGCTTCGAAATAGTGCAACTTTTTAGCAATGGGTTTTATGGGTAACGGTTTGAATATTAATTACTTGCTAAATATCGTATTGGCATTAATTATGTTTGGATTGGGCCTTGGGTTAACGCGCAATGATTTTAAGCAATTATTCGATCAGCCAAAATCTTTGGGTATTGGTTTATTTTCTCAAATGGTATTGTTGCCTGTTTTTGCTGCTTGGTTAGTGAGCAATTCTAATCTCAGTTCGGAGCAGCAAGTGGGCATCATGATATTAAGTGTATGTCCGGGTGGAATTACCTCCAACTTGGTAAGTTATTTTGTGAGAGGTAATGTGGCATTAGCGGTTTCATTAACGGTTTGCAATGCGTTTCTGTCTTTGTTTACTATCCCTTTTTTAGTTAATGTTTTCTTGGGTTGGTTAATGCCTACAGCATCATTAGGTATCATTGAGTTACCCTTTTGGGATACGATGTTTGATATTTTTATTGTTACGATTATCCCTGCAGCGTTGGGTATGTTGGTTCGCGATAGGTTGGGGAATAACGTCTATCGGTTATCGAAAACCGTAAATGCTATTTTGCCCATATTATTGTTATTGGTTTTTGCGGCTAAATTCCTTGCCAAACCGGATAATGGAGGAACACAAACGAGTATTTCTGACATAGTTGCCTTAACACCGTATGCTATTTTATTGAATGGAGGTAGTATGTTGTTGGGATTTTTGGCGGGCTTACCTTTTAGGTTATCTTTTCAAAATAGAATTACCGTGGCAATTGAAGTTGGGCTTCACAATACTGCATTGGCCTTATTAATTGCAGGTGAAAAATTGAACCAACCCAGTATGGAAAAGCCAGCATTGGTTTATGCGTTGTATTCCTTTTTAGTCACCTTTGGTGTTGCTTATTTGATGGTTCGATTGCAAGAGCGATTCTTTAAAAAAAGCAACGATGTGATCAATTAGGTTTTCGGGTACTAAGTGGTTAATCGATAAATTGTGTTCTAGACGATTTCGGATATCGGTTGCAGATATATCTATAAGTGGAGCTTGGTGCCATGTAGCGTTGAAGGGCATTGGATGAGGAGCCGTTTCAAAACCGGGTCTGGCATAGACGTGTAAAGGCGCAATTTTAGAGATTTCTTCTGCATTTTGCCATTTATGAAAACTGGAAAGATTATCACCACCCATAATTAGGTGAAAACTGTAATTGGGATAATCTTCTATCAATTTCACCAAAGTTCTATGGGTGTAACTAGGCGTACCTAAAGAAAACTCAACATCCGTAACGGATAATCGATCTTTGTTTTGGATGGCTAGTTCTACCCACTGTAATCGTATTTCAGCGGGTATGAGTGTTTCCTGTTTTTTATGGGGATTAAGGGGTGAAGGCACAAACCAAACTTGATCTACAGGAATATGATTTAGCATGTACATTGCTACATCCAAATGACCAAGGTGAATTGGATTAAACGATCCAAAGTATAAACCAATACGCATTTTATTGGTTAAGGAAATTTTCTACAATGGATTCGCATTCCTTTAACGTAACAGCTAAATCGTCATTCACAACCACTACATCGTATTCCTTTTCAAAACTTAATTCAAAATTTGCTTTGGCAATACGCTCTTTGAGTTGGTGTTCCACTTCGGTGCTTCGTTTGGTAAGTCTGTCCATCAAAATTTCTACCGATGGCGGTCGAAGAAATACCGCTAACGCTTGATCTCCAAATTGTCTCTTTAAGTTTAAGCCTCCTTTTACATCTACATCGAAAATCACTGCTTTATTTAAATCCCAAATTTTATGTACTTCGGTCCACAGTGTTCCATAGAGAATACCGGCATAAACTTCTTCGTATTCTAGAAATGCATTATCTTGAATATGTTTGTTAAATAATGTGGGTTCAAGAAAATGATACTCTCTTCCATCCACTTCGCCTTCTCTAGGTTTTCGGGTAGTTGCGGAAACAGAAAAGGCTAATTTATCCCCCATTACCTGTAATAGATGCTTAACAACCGTTGTTTTACCGGAACCTGAGGGCGCTGAAAAGATGATAGATTTCTTCACAATGTTTCGTTCGTAAAGGTCGGCAATTTTTTTAAACCTTCCAATTTAAGGATGTTTTATAGGTTTGGATTTGCGAAAACTGCAAAACTTTGTCTCTCTGTAACGATGAAAATAGGCTTGAGTATGATAATTACCTTGTATTACTTCCATCCAGTTGATAATTGATAAATAAATTCAAGAGCTACTTTGGGGAAATGGGAAAAATATCATGTTGAGTCTACACCGAACACAATGTCATGGAAATGTCAAATCGACAAAAAGATGACTATATATTGAGAGTTAGGATATTATATGTATCGGCATGACAGTAAAAAACATAGATTTGTAAAATTGATTAAACGGCAAGGTCTTTTTTGTCGTCTAATTGTAGTTAAATCGAACAGGATGATTAAAATAATGCATAATCGGCTTGGAGTTACATTATTATTTTTTTTAGTATTTGTTGCTGAAGTAAATGGCCAATCTGTTTGTAATACATTTATGAAAAAGATGTATTTGCGAGTAGACGAAGTTGTTCCATCTGGAGGTACGAGGAATTTCAACAGCATGACGCCTGTAGCTACTGCTACTGCCGGAAAATTGCATTGGTATGTGGGCCACGGAAATAGTTCTGGGGGACATATAGATGCGTTTGCTGTACGAACCAATGACACAGGAAAGGTTCTAAGTTGGTTGCGATTTGGTGATAAAACGGGTACTGCATACCGGGATAGGGTATATAATGTGGCGAGTACTCCCAATGGCGGGGCTGTTGTTGTTGGAAGTTCGCATACGCAAGCGGTTAATGCGGATTTGGGTACTGTGCATTATTTTGGGAACAATGGAGTTTTACGCTGGACAAGGCGGACACCATCCGCTGGAAGAGCTGCAGGAGAGGACTTAATTAATAGCGTTTTTGTCTTAAATGGCAATCGGTTTTTGGTGGTAGGAGAGGGTGTACAGCTAACCGGTAAGCGAAATATGATTGCTGCTTTGTTGGATTCTTCTGGAAATACGTTGTGGCATCACAACATCGACATGAATAATACTGAGCATCATGCTTTGGGGGCTTCTAGGGTAGGGAACGAATGGGTAATTACCGGTTGGGCTCGATCAACTTCTACATTCCCGTTTGCAGTTTTTATAAAAGATGCGGGGGGTGTTCGAAAAATTTGGAAGGGAACATCGACAGGTACAAATTTATTTAGTGATGTAGTGGTAGCTCCGGGTGGAACCATCTTTACAGTGGGATCAACCGGTGGTACGTTTACTGGAAATGTTATGGTAACTGCGTTTACGGCCAATGGCACCAGGAAATGGTCTCGGTCTGTAGGTGCCAATGCATCCGTAGAACAGGGTTATACTATTTTATTGGATGGTGGTAGTTTGTGGGTAGGCGCATTATCTCAGGCAGCGCCGAGTAGAGCCCTTATTCTCCAATTGGATACCAATGGGGGATCTCAATTAGCGAAATTTTACTCCAATGGAAATACTTCATTTGCTGTATCGGCGAATTCTAAGTTTATGGCCAAGATTGGAGCAGGTGGATTAACGGTAATGGGGGCTGATCCAACTACAGGACCCCACTTGAACTTTAGTTTATCCAATCCCTGTGAAAATTTATGCGGTATTTCAAATCAGACAGTAACCAACAATGCTGCCAACTGGAATTGGGATACATCCACCTATACGGTTTATTCACCGGGAGATTTTATTTCGATTACGGTGGACACCGTTTCTGTGAAATTTTCAAGGACTGTAGTCTGTGAATCAGCATGTCCTTTGCCAATAAAAACATTAAAGGCTGATTACCTTTTATGTACAAGCTCACCATCGGTTACAGTAGATGCCAGCCAGGTGTTGGGACAGTCCTATTCCTGGAGTGACGGCAGTACATCGGCCAGCAAGGTATTTACCACTGCAGCAACGGGTGTGATTGTAACTACAATTAATGCTTGTGGCAATCGGAAAGATACAATCAATATCGTTTCAACCTCTACGCCATCAAAACCGAAAATTAAGGATACTACTTTTTGTGGTTTACCTATCAATTACACCATCAATGCGTCGGTTCCTTACGCTACCAATGTTTGGGATAATGGTAGTACCCTATCAACGAGAACATTTACGAATAAAGGGACTTATTGGGTTGAGACAAAAAACTCTTGTGGGTTTAGAGTAGATACGGTGAAATTGCTGTTGATCATCCCTCCCGTATCCACTAAATTACCCGATACGGCTTTTTGTGTGGGGGGATCGGTAATTGTGAATTTTAATAAAGTTCAGCCGAATAAATATATATGGCCTGACGGTGATACCACGGTTCCTAAACAGATTTTCTCACAACAGCAGGTGGTTTTAGAAATAGTGAATCAATGCGGTGTAGCTCACGATACGTTTGATGTTGTTATGCGCATGCCGCCAACGAAGGCGCCACTAAAGGATACTACCTTTTGCGCAAGACCCTTTAATTGGAATGTGGATGCGTCACAACCTGGGGCAAATACATATTTATGGAGTGATGGATTTACTACTGCGAAACGAAATTTCATGTTTGCTTTTAAATACTACCTGTACACAACCAACAAATGCGGTAGTAGGCTCGATTCAGTTACTGTCAAGTTTGATACCCTGCCGGTACCGGTTTTTGTAGACACACAATTTTGGTTTTGTAGAGGTGATCGATACGTAATCAAAGGGGGACAGCCGTTTGGAAGTTTTAAGTATGAATGGAATACGGGCGCTAAAACACCAGAAATTACGGTTGGAACATCGGGTACTTTCACATTGAGGACCTATAATGTTTGCGGAGAGAGAACGGATAAACTTAGAGCATATGCTGAAATTGGTGGAAGATGTAACTGTAATTGGTACATGCCCAATGCGTTTACACCCTATGGGTCTAGAGGAAGAAACGATGTTATAAAACCGTTGATTTATTGCGGCGTAAAAGAAGGATATTGGAGTGTTTACGATCGATGGGGAACCTGTCTATTTGAAAACAGGCCACTTAACGAAGCTTGGGATGGAAACTATATGGGTGAATTAGTTCCCGAGGGAATGTATATCTATTCTATTCATGCCATTTTCGATGAGACGGTTCAAGGTTTCAGAAACTTGGATACTCATGGTACTTTCTTATTGATTAGCGGGAAAAAAGATTAAACTAAGCTATATGAAAAATAAATTACTACTTATTATTCTCTTTACCGGAATGTTTGGGGGTGATTCCCAAGCACAGGTTACAACAGGAGAAGGGTTTGAAACAGCCGTACCACCTGCGGGTTGGATTACGGTGGGTGGCGGCGGTTTTGGTGGGGCAACGTGGTCTAGAAGAACCAACGCAACTACGGGTGGTACAGCGGCTGGAACAACGCCCGCGGTTACTACGTTCTCTGGTAGTGGAATGGCTCGTTTTACTTGTCGAAATATTACAGCGGGTTCTACACAGTCGTTGTGTTCTCCAGTGATCGATTTAAGTAAAAGGGGATCTCAAAATTCATATGTTACCTTACATATGTATCGTGACACTATTTACAATACTGCCGATAGCGTTACGGTTTGGATTAATACTGCCCGAAATTTAACAGGTGCAAAGCGATTGGGTGGTATTGCGCGTTTTGCAAAAAATACCTATCCCGATTCTGTTGCTCAAGGTTGGCATCGATATTCATTTGCCATTCCTTCGTCCTATACCGGAACTACCAATTATTTCCTAATTCAAGGTACAGCCCGCGGAGCAGCAAATGCTGGGAATATTTTTATTGATAGCGTAATTTGGGATGCGTTTCCAACGTATTGCGAAGGAAAACCCAATCCAGGAACTATAACCGCAAGTCAATATAAGATTTGTGGAAATGCCGCTAACGTGCAATTGCGATTAAATGGTCAAACCACTGCAACTGGTACTTCGTTTCAATGGCAATTGTCTACGGATTCAACTACATTCAATACAAATACAGCATGGAATAATAACGCAAATCCAACCGGTAATTTTTCTAGAACGGTTGGTTTGAATCGCTGGATTCGAGTAATAGTAAATTGCTCCAATTCTGGGGAGTCGGATACTTCGGATTTGATCAAAATCTATTTTGTTGATGGAACTGCACCCGTATTAACTGTAAGTCCAAATCCATCCGTTGTTTGTGCTGGTGGTTCAACTCCTGCGAAAATTGTAGTTCGTGGAGCAGAAACGTATTCATGGTCGCCTTCTACGGGTTTGAATACCGTAACGGGTGATACTGTGTATGCTTTACCAACGGCAACATCTTTTTATACAGTAACGGGCGTGGATTCATTAGGTTGTACTGGACAAGCATTTGCACAGGTTCAAGTTCAACAAGGTCCCAATGTTACGTTAACAGCTGCGGATACCTTGGTTTGTCAAGGAGATTCAACCTTATTAACAGCAGCGGTTACAGGGGGTCCCCCAAATGCTACTTACACTTATAGTTGGTCCAACGGCGGTACCACTAGAACAAGGATGGGTACTGCAGTAGGATCATTCAATAGTTTTACGGTTAGCGTTAAAAATGCCGCAGGCTGTGAAACCATCAAATCTGTGAATGTTGCATCGGCATTAAAACCCGCAGCAGCGATGAGTTACACGGTGGTTAGCGGAAGAACGGTTCAATTTAAATTCGCGGGTAATAACGCGGCAGATGTATATTGGAATTACTCTGATGGTAACGAAAGTTTCCAAAAAGAACCCGTATACACGTTCAGCGCCGATGGTACATTTAAAGTAATGGTGGTTGCAAATAATCCTCCATGTAAGTCGGATACTGTTTATTTCGATGTAACCGTAACAGCCTCTAATTCGGTTAAAACAGTGGCTTTAAATCAGTTTGTGTTGATGCCTAACCCAACTCAAGGTAGTGCATTGGTTCGATTTGTAGGAGAAGAGAAACACTTAGCTATTCATGTTACCGATGCAACAGGAAAAATTGTGTTTAATCAGAATTTTCAACAAGTTCAAGGTCAGAAGGGTGTGGAATTATCGTTAAATCACTTAACTCCTGGCTTGTATCATGTGGTGATTAAATCATCAAAGGGTGAAACCCGATCGAACTTACAGATTATTCGATAATAAGAAATTGATGTTGACAGGCTCTAGTGGTTAATTGTTCAGAATAAAATCACTTCTAGAGAATAATTGCTACGAATTGAGTCACTAAGTGAATACATTCAGTCATTAAGTCAACTTATTAAGTTTTACAAATAAGGTTTCAGAAAGAGGTCGTTTCATCTAGAGACGACCTCTTTTTTTATAAATGTATGTTAGATGATTAACGTACAGTGTTTTGGAACTATCTTCTAGGAATTAGAAGCTTTTGACCCGGTTTAATGGCCTTCGGATTTCTCAAATGGTTTTTCTTAACAATGGCATCCACAGTTACATTGTATCGAAGGGCAATCCTATATAAACTCTCACCTGATTTCACGGTGTGCACTACATCTTTATAGTAGGTTGGCTTCGGGGTTACAGATTTGGGACTGGGTTTATTGGGTTGGATGGGAGTGGATGTTTTAGGTTTGTTTTGTGTTGACACGGAATCAATCCAAAGCTGTTCGTTTATCTCGGATGAAGAGATTCCGTTAAAATTTGTAGGGGATTTTAATCGCAACAACGATGCGAAAGAATCAATTTCGTTGTCTAAAGCGTCGATATCAATGGGTAGTGGTGTGGATTGATTGTACTCCTCTAATAATGCGGAAGCAATCATTTTACCTTGCAACGAGTATCCTGCACCCGTGAAATGGACTCTATCTTTTAAAGTTAACCCCAATTGCTGCCAACGGTAAATCGAATTCCATCCGCCCATGGCTGAATTCAAATCGAAATAAGCAAACCCTCTTTGATATGCTAACTCTCGCAATATATAATTAACTTCTTTTTGTTTGGGGGGAATTTTCCCGTTGCTGCGCGTATCTTGACAGTTAGCAATCACGATAGCGGTATTGGGTAATGCCTGTTGTAGCGAGTCTAAAAATCTATGTACCGTAATATAATAATCGGCAGCAATTAACTTCCCATTGTAAGCCTCGTTGGTGCCAAAACTGAAAATGATAATATTGGGTTGCACATATTCTAATTGTTGGATTGCATACCCAGCATTTTTAATAAAATGGGTAAATTGTGATCCAACTACACCATAACTTTGATACTCTACTCCGCTATTGTTGGCAGATTCTAATTGAAATCCATAAAAGTCTACATGTGTTTGGGCTGCGTTATTTCGGTTAAATTCGAAGGACAGTGACTGAATGCTGCCTTTATTCATGGTGGGAAAGGTAGATTGCCCCCAGGATCTAGCAGGAGTTCTGTTCACAGCGTCGCTGTAGATTAAAGGTAAATCTTGAGACACCAAATCCCCCGATGATTCTAGAACAACGGATCTAGCGCTGATATCGAAAGAGGTACTATCCAAACTATGCCAAACCTTAATTCGTTGGTAGGGTATTGCTTTGAATTTATCGGAAAAGTTTAGGTGTATACTGGCATTTGGAGTGTAGCTGGTTAATCCATAACCCGTAATTCCTAATCCTCTATCCAAGGAGGGGGTCATGGTTTTATAATCAATCCAAACACCCGTTGTTCTCGCGGAAATTCCCCGTGGCCCATAACTTTTTGCTAAACCATAAGGGAACAAATAACCACAGCCGGCATTTCCGAAGTGTTGCTGGAATTGTTGGCGAATTGCATCGCTGAGAATATCGTTTTGAATATGACTATCTCCAATATGAACAATCTTGAATCGTTTTTTTAGCGGTGCGGGTGGGGGTGTTTTTCGATTGTTGGGGGGTAAAACTAGCGAACTGTAGTTGGGATGAAGTTTTGCTAATTCTCTAAATTGGTTCTGTAACAACTCCGAACTTGTGAGATAGGTATGCGCTTTATATGAAGTGGGAGTAGTATTGCTATCTAGGGACGTTGAATGTACGGCAGTGGAAAATGCGAAGGTTGCCATCATTCCACAAAAAAGTAGTTTACATCGTAGTATCAATCCCGTGTATCCCCGCATTCCTTTTTTAGAATTGGAAATAGATGAAAGGTTGCACAACATCGTCTCTGAATTGCGTGATAATTTGTAAGGAGAACAGCATGATAAATATCCAAAGCCAAGCAGGAATTTTCTTAATCCAGCCAAAAATTCGTTGTTTAAGATTTACTGGAAAGAATACAATGGTGGCAGCCACCAATAACATGACGATGATCTCGGGTCTAGAAAACCAAAATCCTTGAAAATCTATCCATTGGCTTTTAAACACCATGGTTCTTATAGAATCGTAAGCGGATTGAAAACTCTTGGCTCTAAAGAAAATCCAGCAAATAGCCACAAAATGAAATGTGAGTAATGTATTCGCGATTTTAACTGGGAATGAAAACCATGGGGCTGATGCGGAGGCAGAAGATTTGTTTTCAGTTCCCATTAAAGTGCTCCATGCTTTATGAAAGGCTAATGCCGCGCCGTGTGCGAATCCCCAAAAGACAAATCGCCAATCGGCACCGTGCCAAAAACCACCTACCAGCATCGTAATAAATAGGAAAACGTACATGTTCACTTCTCCTTTTCGGTTGCCACCCAACGGGATATAAATGTAGTCTCGCAACCAACTACTCAGCGAAATATGCCATTTTCTCCAGAAAATAGTGATATTGGTCGCGGTGTAGGGGTTATCGAAATTTTCTTTCAATTTATAACCT
>JBJOFM010000058.1:0-4165 GCA_046048755.1 Bacteroidota bacterium
TGAAATTTTTCTTCTCCGAAGGCTTAACCAATGAAGAAGGCGAAGAAGTCAGCAACCGTGAAATCAAAAAAATCCTTGGAGATGCCATCGGTCAGGAAGACAAAATCAAACCTCTCACAGACGAAGCGCTCATGGACTTGCTAAAGGAAAAAGGATACAACATCGCCCGCAGAACCGTAGCCAAATACCGCGAACAACTCGGCATCCCTGTTGCTCGTTTGAGAAAAGAGATTTAAAACCTTAACTGAAAAATTTTATACAAATATTTAGCAATTACGAATAACCAATTGCTGAATATTCCATGAGATTTTAAAATCTCCAAGTCCTCCTTGTTGTGCTTAATCATTGATTTTAATCCACCTGTGCTGGCGCCGCCTTGCTGCATATTAACCATTGGCATTGGCAAGTATTGGAAGTTGTATTTTGTGAACCAAAAAAAGCGCAGTAACCAATCAAAATCGGCACTGATTCTATAATTTTCATTAAATCCACCCACAGTTTCGTACACACTTTTTCTTGCGTAAACAGTGGGGTGGGCTGGCTGTAAAGCAAATCGCATCATCCAGGTTTTAAAAAACTTGCTCCTGTAATTTCGAGTGACCTTGCCAACGTTTTCTGAATCAAAAAAAGATAAGTCACCATAAACCAAGTCACATGTTTTGTCTTTTTCAAATACACTTGCCAATTGCAAAACCACATTTTCATTTGCCAAAAAATCGTCTGAATGTATAAAACCAACAACGTCCCCCGTGGCCAACTGTAGTCCTTTGTTCAATGCCGAATAAATACCCCCATCGGGCTCTGAAATCAACTTAGAAATTCTACCATCGTTGTATGTCTGAAGAATGTCCACTGTGCCGTCTGTACTGCCTCCATCGACTACGATATACTCAATCTCTTGGTACGTTTGCTTCAGTACGCTTTCTATTGCTCTCTCAATAGTTTTTTTCCGATTGTAAACAACGGTAATTATGGATACTTTTAAACTTGGCATTAATTGCATTGAATGTGATTGTTTTTTATCCAATGGCCCAAGGTCGAAAGCAACCAAACTTTATACCAGCTGGGGTTTTCTTCCCCAATTTGGGTTTTCCTCAAATCTGCAACAATGGCAGACAAACTTGGAATTTCAGCAACAACCGCTAAACCTTCATCAACCAATGATTTCAAGTCTTGATTTACCCATCGTTTCCAAGGAAAAACAAATCCCATTTTTTTTCGATCCCAAATTTCTCTGGGCAAATCATCGCCCATCGCATCAATCAAAAGCCTTTTACCCGGCTGAATAGGCTTCCATTGATCTGGCAAACCCATAACAAAGTCTGTGAGTTTGTGATCCAAAAAAGGAACCCTGACCTCCAAGGAATGCGCCATGCTCATTTGGTCTGTGTCACGAAGCAAAACTGGCTTCATATATCGTTCCACCTCTTCATTTCCTATCCAGGCAAACAAATGATTTTTTTCTAGCTCAAAAGACCATAAGGCATCCACACTCACATCTATGCCATACTTGGCCAATTCGCCCTTTGAAAATAACTGTCGGAACAATTCATACCCACTCGCAACGTCCACCCTTTCCAGCGCCAATATTTCCCGCATTTTCCCCTTTAAAAAAGGCAAACTGCGCAAACTCATGGGCAACATTTCCCACAGCTGCAAAAGGCCCATGCCACGCAACTTCTGAATTTGACTCAATCGTTTAAACACGTCATATCCTGCAAAAACCTCATCTCCGCCCAAACCACTCAACGCCATTTTTATTCCCGCCGCCCGAGTGTATTTACTCACAACATAAGTGTTTACACCGTCTGCACTGGGGTGATCTATGGCCTCAAGGGCAGGTACTACCTCGTCCAAAAAGGCCGATGGTTGAATCAAAATATTCTGATGGTCTGTTCGATACTTTTTCGCCACCATCTCAGCATAACGCAATTCGGAAAATTCCGATTCATCGAAATGTATATGAAAAGTTTTTACCGGATTGGTTAGATGCTTTGACATCACCGCTACAACAGAAGATGAATCAATACCTCCAGACAAAAACGCTCCAAAATCCACATCCGCTATCAATCTTTTTTGCACCGCCTTGTCAAACAACTCTCGGGTTTTCTTTACCGCTTGATCATAGTTACCCACTTGGTGTTCTCGACCCATTTCCTCTTTCCTGCTGTAATATCGCTTCGTTTCCCAAAGAATGGTCTTGGAATTAGACAGACCAACAACAGCAAAACAGCCTGCTTCTAGTTGATACACCCCGTGAATCAATGTGAATGGATCAAAAACCGTTTGGTATTGTACATACTGCGATAATTTTGCATGATTCAACTTGGGTGTAAACAAACCCGAAGCAATCACCGAACGAATTTCAGAGGAAAACACCAATACAGAATCCGACTTCCAAAAATACAATGGCTTTTTCCCAAACCTATCCCTGGCCAAAAACAACTGCTGCAAATCCTTATCCCAAATGGCGATAGCAAACATCCCTTCCAACAATTCCAACATCGCACTCCCCATTTTTTTGTAAAGTGCCAGCAGAACTTCGGTATCCGTTAAACTCTTAAAGTCATAGTCAGATACAATTGCCTTCAACTTTTGAAAATTGTAAATTTCCCCGTTAAAAACAATAATAAATCGTCCGCAACCACTGTGCATCGGTTGATTACCACGTGGATCCAAATCGATGATAGAAAGGCGTCTATGACCCAACAAAATAGGCCCATCCGCAAAAACCCCATCTGCATCAGGCCCCCGATGTGCCATTTTTGAATTCATGTTTGCCAATGCACCCCTCATCGAAGACAGGTCGTCAACACCAAAGATTCCATTAATACCACACATCACTGCAAAAGTAGTTCAACCCAGATTTAATACAGAGAGATTCAACCAAATTTTGAGACGCTTCATAAACGAACAATGGCGATTAACAAAGTTTTGAGGTCTTCCTTAACTTTGTGAGGTAATATTGAATAGAATTTCTATCAGCAGATCACTTTTTGTATTGATTTACATATGACATTTACCAACCTCATCCTTTTACTCGCATTCGCTTTGATTTCTGCCGCGGGTTTATTGGCGATGTTCAAATTGTCGTTCAAATACAGATGGTTTGACGTACCCGTAGAAAGATCTTCCCACACCCGAATAGTTCCCAGAACCGCCGGAATTTCCATCGCTTTATTGGCCATCCTTTCATTGGTTTTTTGGGGTCCTGATGATTTTCAATCCCCCATTATTTATTTCTCTTTCATCACCTTTTTCATCATTGGAATCTACGACGATATAAAGCACGTCAAAGCGTCCTCAAAATTTTGGGCCCAACTCATCATCGCGGCGTCTATTTCGATATTTTTACCCAACTTCAGAATTGATAATTTTTACGGTGTTTTAGGGGTGCATGCAATTGGTGAAATCTTCTCCATATCCTTTACAACCTTCGTTTTTGTAGTGGTAATCAATGCCTATAATCTTATCGATGGCGTAGATGGATTGGCGGCCTCCTTTTCCGTTTTTGCGATTTATTTAATTGGCCTTTGTTTTAAAGACATTAACCTCAATGTTTTTCAATTTTGTCATTTACTCATTGCCATTTTATTGCCATTTTTCTTCATCAATTTTAGTAAAAAATACAAAATGTTTTTGGGCGATACCGGATCCCTTTTTCTAGGAACCACAATCATTTTGTTCGTTGGCTACATGTTGAATTCAAACAATGCTGTGCACGTGCCTTGTGACATGAACAGAGCCCTGTATGCACTGGTTGCATTGTGCTATCCTTTGCTCGATACACTCCGTGTTTTTACTTTAAGACTGACTAGAGGACAGTCTCCATTTCAAGCCGACAAAAGTCATTTACATCATAAATTGTTGGGGTTGGGCTTTAATCACTTCACTACAACTGCATCTTTGCTTACATTCAACATCATCATTTATTTAATAAATTGTAGCTTGCTCAACCAAGTAGATGTGAACGCAGTACTTGTTGCAGATTTTATGCTGATTGGACTTTTCTTCATCGGTGGGCTTTGGTATACCCGTTTGAAAAAATCAGTCCACAAATAATTTTTGCTTTCGGATAACCTTGCCATCCTCTGCCTTTCGCAAAATGGCCACATAGTAGCCTGTTGCCCATGTCTCTGTGTTGAATCGAGTTTCATTGTTTTTT
>JBJOFM010000059.1:0-8933 GCA_046048755.1 Bacteroidota bacterium
ATTTAATTCCGTATTGCTAAATTGGTATCGGCAGGGACAAGATTCTATGAGTTGGCACGCGGATGACGAAATCGAATTAGGGCCTCAACCCTTGATTGCTTCGCTTAGTTTAGGCGCTCCCAGGTGGTTTCATTTTAAACCCAAAGTTAGGAGTGCTGAAAACGAGCGCTTGCGTTACGACGAGGTGTTTGGTCGGGAATCTCATTCTAATTTGGCTGGATGGAATTCTAGGATAGATTTATTTGGAGAGGATGTATCTCAGCCCGTTTCTTCAACCCAGAAAATTCTGTTGGAGCATGGTTCGTTGTTGCTAATGTTTGGGAATTCACAACGCGATTATGTTCATGCCTTGCCAAAAACGAAGAAATTTATATCGGATCGAATCAATCTTACATTTCGGACAATTTTCCCTTAGGTGATTAAACTACTTTCGCATGGGATTCAATGTTGACGTTTTGTTAAGTAAGAAAATCAATACAATGTATTTGCGGATAGTACTAGGTTATGTGTTGTTTGTACAATGCTCTTCGCTGTTTTCTCAATCGGTTTCAGATAAAAATATTCAGTCCTATTTGGATTCTGCTAAACGAGAATGTTTGCGTTATCAACCCAAAGATTCTGGAGGGATTATCGGTCTGCCATTTCCGTATTACTCCCCAAGTCCCGGTAAGGACGCTATGTTTTCCGAGTTGTATTATTGGGATTGTTTTTTTACTAATCGATACGGATTACTGAGCAGCAGAAGTGAGGAAGATTTGAAAATGGCCGTAAATCAAGTAGATAATTTTATACACTTGGTAAATCAATTTGGGTATGTACCCAATGCCAATCGTTTTTCCATGTTAAATCGAAGTCAACCTCCGTTTTTGTCGTTAATGGTAAGGGATGTTTTCGAACGAACAGGGGATATAAACTGGTTGGAGACGGCGGTAGTTGCCTTGGAAAGGGAATATCAATTTTGGATGCAAAACCGTATGGACTCTTTTCTTTTTGGATCTCGCTGGGTTGCGTTGAATCACTATGGGCATCATGCTAAGGATTCGTATTTGAAACACTTTTATGTTGTTGTAATTCAGCGTTTACGACGGAATATGGATTCTTCTGTGAAATTGGCTACGGCTGATCCATCGTACATTAATATTTCGAAATTGGATTCCTTGAAGCAAGCTGCCCACTGGTTGGCAGAGGCAGAAAGTGGTTGGGATTTTACGCCTAGATTTTCGGGTAGGTGTAACGATTTCTTTCCGGTTGACCTAAATGCCATACTGGCTGATTACGAAAGAAATTTGCATTGGATGTATGCGCAGCTGCTGCCCTTTGAAACGGTTGAATTTGAGAAAGTGAGAATTGAACAACGAATGTTGGATTTGGAAAAGGCTGGTGCAAAAAGAATTCAGGCGATGAAATTGTTGATGTGGAATAAAGAAATGGGAGTGTATTACGATTTTGACAAACTGCGGGGTACGCAATCAACTTATTTAACTGTGGCCTCGTTTTTCCCTGTTTGGCTGGGTGTAGGTACTCAGAAGGGATTGTTTGTACGAAACAGTAAATCGTTAAGAATCACAAATAAATCGGCTGAGACCTTATTGAAACTGCTATCAGATGATTGTTTGATGCCTATGGAGAAACCGGAAGTGTTTACCTACCGTACCCAATGGAATTATGGAAATGTTTGGCCCCCGTTTCAAGCCATAGCGGTTGAATCCATTAGAGCCAATTTTCCAGACCGTTATTCGTTTTGGGCTTCAGTAATTGCTACCTCTTTCTGTGGGAAGGTTGAGGTGGAATTTGATAGGGTGGGGCAGTTAAAGGAAAAATATGGAATTGGTTCGTACAATAGCACAGAAGAATACGCAACCCCCGCGATGATGGGTTGGACATCCGCTGTTTATCGATACTTGAAATTTACGGGTTATTGATGTCGTAAATACCATAATATTCAGTAATTTCGAATAAGAAATCATGCTTTCAAGTAAATCGTTAGGAGTCTTTTTATTGAGACCAATTTTTAATGGGGGACTCGTTCGTCGATTTGTGTTTTTTGCATGGTTTTGGTTGATGGTACAGGGGTTTTCTTCCAATTTATTGGCTCAACCTTGTGGTAATTCCAATACGATTGGCGGGTATCCCCTACCCAAAAAGTGTTTTGAGATCGTAAGTGTATTGGTGGATGCCTGCGATGGTTCTAACGAAGGTCAGAATGAAATGATTCGATTGGTCATTGGGAGTAAGACGGTAGCGCCAGGATTGATAACAGTTCCTGTATTTAAAACCGGCAGAGTGAATTGGGGTGATGGGGCGCAGAATCAATTTTTAGGTTTTAGCGAAGGAAATTCTTCGTTAAAGTCCAAAATTGATAAACTAAATAATCGTATTGCAGCTGCTGGCAACTGCGGATTTCTAATTTTTGTACCCAATTCCGGTAGAATTCCACAACGATCCCAGGCTTTAATTATTACATCGGAATCGTTTAATCCGGATGCACAGGATTTTTCAGATTTGCAGGATACGCTGTATGTAATCGTTCAGAAATCTGGAAACACCGCGGGTCATTTCGTTAATTTTGGTACGGCGGCCAATAGACAATTTATTTTGGGGTATAATGGAGATTGCGCCGACACGGTAGAATATGATCGCGGAAATTTGGTTAAAATTAACGGAGTAAAAGGAAGCGAAGACGGTGCCGTAGTAGATTTTGATTTTGACGGGAATACTACTTATACAAACTATGGATGTAGGGTGCCAGCCCCGAAGATTACGGTTGATATTACTCCACTATCAGCTGTTCCTTGTGGAGTAACCCAATTCAATCTCAAAGGAATGGTTAAAGGCAGTAATTGTTTTCAGTGGAAACTTGAAAATGCGAGCTTTGGGTATTTCGATAAATCCACAGAACTTAGCACTAAATTAACGGTTAAACCCAGTTATTCTGGAAAGTTAAAGGTTGTTTTACAGGCTTGGGGCAATTGTGCTATCCCCGTAACCGATACCTTGGTGATTGATATTCAAACCACACCCACATCGGATTTTACCATTGATTCCTCAGCCAAACCAATATATTGTTTTCAACGAAAAGATATAGGTGGAGTTCAATGGAAATGGAGCGGGGGTAATTTTATAAGAGATTCTGCTATTACTGCAATTTCCTGGTGCGATTCTTTTGCCGAAGGTAAACACAGGATTTGTTTACTTGTTACCGGTAGTTCGGGTTGTAAGGATACACAATGCTATGAATTTACGGTAACTAAGGAGCCAGTTACTCCTAAAGAACCGTATCTAAATTTAGCCAATGTCTTTACCCCAGGGGATCCAAAAGATGGGAAAAACGATGTGTGGCGCTTTCCCCATCACGGTGTTAAAGCGTTTTCCGTTAGTGTCTATAACCGTTGGGGTCAATTGGTGTATCAATCATCCAATCCCAACGATGCTTGGAATGGGAAAGTCATGAATACGGGCGCTGATTTACCCGCTGGAACCTATGTTTACACCTTGTCCTACCAATTGGAAAATAGCGCTGATATCGTTAAAAATAATGGGGTAGTAACCCTTATTCGCTGATTGATTGCTATACAGGATTTTTCGATTGTATTACGTTTACAGTGTTTTAGAAAGAAAACCCAAGAAGTCAGACTTTAAATCGCTATAGATTTTTGTAAAGGTTGCCATCTGTTCTCTTAATTCTGTATGGTCTTCGGTTTTACGATGATCGGTTGCTACGTTGTTTGCTTCTGCCAAGTCAGCAATAGATTTTTCGTAATGATGAATCATCGATTTTAATTCGTCGATTACCTCTTTGTGACGAATAAACTGATTTTGAAAATGCTCTACTTGTTGCATAACCTCTAATTTGCTATTGGCTACAGCAACTTCTTCTAGTCGATGTTTGTATGTTTTTAATTCGTCGATTACAAAGTCGAGTTGAGCGTTAAATTCACGGTGTTCTGCGTGTAATTCGTGTAGGTATTTCGTTGTACTTTCCATGAGTTCAAAGTTCTAGAAAGGCTAACAGTTATAGTCTGATAACGCTCAGTCTGCAGTATGATTTTTATCAGTTAACAAGGGATTATTGATTAAGTTTGATTGGAAAATTCGCATGACAAATATCATATCTATTCTTTAGTGCAGATGGTAGATTTGTATGTGTTTAATTATCAATGAATATGAAGTTTACATCAAACATGGGTAAAACAGATCGTACATTACGGTTAATGGTAGCTTTTGTAATAGGGGTTTTGTATTATTTAGATAAAATAGATGGGCCTATGGGAAATACCTTATTATTATTGGCAATTGTTTTCGCCCTAACTGCATTTGTTCGTTTTTGTCCCTTGTATGTTCCATTTAAAATGGATACGAGAGAAGATAAGAGCGATAATTAGGGGTTGTACGATTCTGTCTCATGAACCATCGCTGAGATGGGTTGTTAAATTGGGGTGGCTTCCCCAGATTTCGTGGTTGTTTGGTTTAAACGGGATATCCGATTAACGGATCATGCTGCGATATCGTGGGCGCTAAAGCAGGGCGCCCCTGTATTGTTTTTATACATTCACGAACCTTCGGTGTTTAAATCGGCACATTATAGCCTCCGACATGAACGTTTTGTTTGGGAAGGAGTAAAAGATGTTCAAGAGTATTTGGAAGGGATTGGAGGGCGATTTTATTCGGTTGAGTCCGAAGTGTTGGATGTATTTGAACTCCTATTTTCCTTAAACAAACGATTTTGTGTGGTTAGTCAGCAGGAAATCGGCATGGAAATAACGTATGCCAGGGACAGGCAGATGGAGCATTGGTTTTCTGACCGAGGAATTCGCTGGTATGAGTTTCCGTATTCCGGAATACGCAGGGGGTTAAAGGATCGAAAAGACTTCAATACCTACTGGTATGGATACATGGCTCAACCTCTTGATAATCCATCGTTTGAATCGGTTCAATGGTGGATAAATGAAGACTGGGAGCAGTGGTGGAAAGCCAATGGCTTTAACGAGGTAGGTAAGGAGATTGGAATTGTTCAATCCGGAGGGTATAAAAATGCGCGGCGCTATGTGCAGTCATTTTTTAAGAGTCGTATTGCTCAATACATGCAGAGTATTTCAAAGCCCGAATTGGCAAGAGTAAATTGCAGTAGATTGAGTGCTTATTTAGCTTGGGGGCACATCAGTTTAAGAGAAGTGTATCAATGGCAAGCAATTGAATCTAAGTCAACACAATGGAAAAGAAATTTTACGCAGTTTGCTTCTCGTTTGCGTTGGAGGGAGCATTTCATTCAAAAGTTTGAAAGTCAGTGTAGCATGGAATTTTTACCCATTAATTCGGGGTATCGAGATTGGCAATTTAACAATGATGAGACCCATATTGAGGCTTGGAGAGTGGGGAAAACAGGGATACCGTTAATAGATGCTTGTATGCTTAGTTTGATAACTACGGGCTATTTGAATTTTAGAATGCGAGCCATGTTGGTTAGTTTTCTTACGCATTATTTAAATGAGAGTTGGGAAGTGGCGGCGGAACATTTATCCAAACAGTTTTTGGATTTCGAGCCAGGAATTCATTTTCCACAGATTCAAATGCAGGCAGGATTCACAGGTACCAATACGCTGAGAATATACAATCCAACCAAACAAGCAGAAGACCATGACCCGGAGGGTTCTTTTATTAAGCAATGGATTCCTGCGTTAGCACAAGTTCCCGTGCCAAAACTGTTTGAACCATGGACGTTAACGCCAGCGGAGCAGACCTGGTATCAAGTGGAAATAGGGAAAGATTATCCCAAACCCATTATTGATTTGAAAACATCCTATACTGAAGCCAAAGATCGTTTATGGGGTTGGCGTAAAAAAAAGGAAGTGCAAGAGGATTCTCAGCGCGTTTTAAAGCGTTTATCCTTACCCAAGCGGAAACGTAAAGAGATTTGATGTTATCTTAAATTTCAATTTGGGCACATCGGTCCATACTTTAATATAAAGCTGCTGTGAAGTCAGTTAAACGAAAAAATCCCCCACCGGTTGGTGAGGGATTTTTTAATATTTCAAAAAAGTGGAAACTATCTCTAGAATAGATAATGTAATTAAAATGTACGAACAGGTCTTACATTAATTTTACTCGTCCGAGCATAAGGACGACTGCTTGAGTTTCCTCTGCTAAACACAAAACAGATTGCACTTTCAGGAGTTACATGGTTTGTGGATGTCCAATAGGCTGTCTGTAAAAATCCACCTAAATTTTGGTTGAATAGATTATCGTTACAAGCTTGTAATTCGTCTTTAGTTGGAAGGCGCCAATCGGTGAAATCATAATTAGGTCCTTTAACTACCATGTCGTCTACGGCTTTCTTTGCATCTGCCCAGGTCATTTGTTGAGGTAGGTCTTGTCCAGCTACAATCAAACCGGATTTTCCATCGGTATTCAATTTTACAATAATCCCACCTAA
The DNA here is from genome assembly GCA_046048755.1 of Bacteroidota bacterium. GTDB lineage: Bacteria > Bacteroidota > Bacteroidia > NS11-12g > UBA955 > JAGKXC01. The sequence continues at coordinate 6,431 of JBJOFM010000059.1, forward strand.
ATATTCTTGTCCTACAGCCAAGGGCTTAGCCGTAGTAGAAGTAGTTGTATTGGGTTTACTCGTGTTTGGTTTAACGGTGCTCCCGGTGGATGAACTTTTAGGGGTTGACGTAGGTTTTGCTACGGTAGTACCTGCATTTGGTTGTTGAGAAGTGGTAGCGGTTCCTGGCTTAGTAGTTTGTGCCGTAGAAATTGTTGACCACAATAAACCCAATCCGAGGGTTAACATTGTTTTTGTTTGTATTTTCATATGAATTTTCACTTTAAGTGCAATTAACATACCAAAAATCAAAAAAACCATGCCTAAAATTTGGTATTTTAAAATTCAATTACTTCTCCAGAAGTCTTATTTAATAATTAATATAGGTTGTTGATAGTCTCTACAATTCGTAAGGGTATATAAACCTGCATCTAAGTTGTTTATTGGAAGTTGAATGAAGGATAAACCTGATGTATTAGCAGTTGTGTAAACCAACGACCCATGAGCCGTATACAAATACAATGGCAAATTTTTTACTTGGGAATCGATGATGTTGTTGAAGCGAATATATGGGTTTTCAAAACTCAAACATTGGAGTTTCGGTTTGCTTTCATTTTTTAGATTGTAAAGGTTATTTGGGGTTTTAATGTCAAAATCGTAGAACGAAAGGGAATCGCTTATCACTTTATTTACCGTATTGATAATTTGGTTCTTTTGTTGGGTGTTTAAAACCTGAAGTTGAATATTGGAATTTAATTGTTTGGAAAATAAGGTAGCATACAGTGTTGCTGCCGCTACTATGGATCCTTGTATCGATGGATGACTCCCATCACCGGAATACAATTGCAAGTTGGTTGTGTCTCTAAGGTCGCGCCACACGGAGGCAATGGGTGCCGCTTTGCATTTGTTGTCTTTGGCCATTTGCTGGTATCGCTGCCGCAGTAATTCGTTCATTCCCTGAAAGGTGCAAACGGGCTCCCAATTGGGGCAATTTTGAGCGTCTCCATTCTCTCTACCCCATGTAGTGTAGAAAACAATTTTGCATTTTGGGTTGATTGCTCGGATGGAGTCTACCAATAATTTCGCATAGGGAAAACACATGGATTGCACTTGGGATAGGGGAAAGGACGGAATCTGACTTTGTTCCTGAAGAATAACGGCATCGTATTGACCATTTCTTAGTTCGGTAAATAAATCGATAGCAAGGCTATGTTGGCTGAAAGAAGTTCCACCGGGAGCCCGTGTATTTACATCAAATGTATCGCCATGGGCAGCTCCAATAAATTGGGTTATTCCGGCTAAATCGTTATAGGCGGTGTAACTGTTGCCGATAAAGTAGACTTTCTTGATTGCTTGTCCTTGGGCGATGCTAATACAGCCCCAAAAAAGTAAGCTATAGGTGAATGTGTTTTTACAAGTGAATGAACGTGTTAACTGACGAAGATTTTGAATGATGTTCATGGAAGATTCTGAAATAACTTAACGATGATTATATGTACCAAGACGGTGAGAAATTGCGGTTTGTTGCTTTAACTATGTTGAAAATTCAAGGTTACCGATTATTTCCAGCGGAGTTCTACTTTGTAACGACCGAGCTCCTTTGGCGATGGATTGTTCCCATCCTTATTGTTTGTGGCAACGAAAAATAAATAAATATTCCGATTTATATTTTTGAGAGGGATTGTTTTTTGGTTGCTTTCAACGTAGATCTTATCAACGGTTTTTGTTCCTATTACGGTGTTCCCATTCACTTGTATATCCTTATCAAACCGATGCCAATTTAAGGAACTGTCGTAAAATAAATAGGAAACAGATTCATCCTCTATCTCCATGTCTCTATCCTCATTGAAATTCTCTTCAACCCGTGTAAAGTTGCTCATAGTTTGAAGCCCTTTGATTTCTTGATTGTCTTTTAATTTGAAATAGGTGGGATTGAACGACGAATGGAAATAGATACCATTCAGATTATTCAGGGTGATTCTCAACTGAAATTGCTTTTTTTCTAGCAGGGCAATATGGTTTTCTATCGGTATTACTTTGTTGTTTTGTAAGATTTCTACCTTAAATATGGGTGTGTTTTGACTTGCAAAGCTCAGCAATATCATGGCCGATACGGCTATTAGCGTGTTATAAATAAATTTCATGGGGTTGATATAGCATGGATGAGTTGGGTTTCTTTCACAATAATAAATCTAATGTCGTTGATTTGCTATTGGTTATGGATGTTATTTATAGAGATGCGTTTAGCAGGCTTTTGACTTGGATGCCCACCGAAGAGTCAGCTAACCTAGGAGAGGCATTGAGTAAATTGGTAGCATTTTCGCCCGCAATTTGCATGAGAGCTACCGGAGGTGCAGATGCCAATGAATTGTGTTAAAGGTGTCTCTTGCATAGTTAAGGCCCCAAAAATGTAAAATGAAACACTTTTTGCATCTTAAAAGTGTGTTTTATTACATTATTGGTTAGTTAAGTTGTATTTTTGTTTGTAAAATTGGAATGGATAGGTTTGCGTATCAAAAATTGC
>JBJOFM010000060.1:0-5324 GCA_046048755.1 Bacteroidota bacterium
GCCGAGGAGGCTGTTGATTATGCGAGGGAGCAGGTAGCAAGTTTAGTGGGTGCGTCTGAGAAAGAAATTATTTTTACCAGTGGAGCAACTGAAAGCAATAATTTGGCTATCAAAGGAGTGTATGAGATGTATGCTGCTAAGGGTAACCACATTATCACTGTTTCAACGGAGCACAAAGCAGTTTTAGATACATGCAAACATTTAGAGAAATTAGGTGCTGAGGTTACGTATTTATCTGTTGGAGAAGATGGATTGATTAGTGCGGAACAAGTTGAAGCAGCCATAAAGCCGAATACCATTTTGGTTTCCGTGATGTATGCGAATAATGAATTGGGTGTTATTCAGCCAATTCGTGCTATTGGAGAAGTTTGTAAGAAAAACGGTGTTTTATTCCATAGCGATGCTACGCAGGCGGTTGGTAAAATCCCTGTGGATGTGTTGGTCGATCATTTGGATTTAATGAGCTATACAGCGCATAAAATGTATGGTCCCAAAGGTGTTGGTGCATTGTATGTTCGACGCAAAAATCCAAGGGTAAAAGTAACTGCACAAATGGATGGTGGAGGCCACGAGCGAGGTATGCGTAGTGGTACATTAAACGTTACAGGAATCGTTGGATTTGGAAAGGCGTGTGAAATAGCTAAAGCGGAAATGGAAGCGGATGCAAAACGTTTGGGCGCCATGCGCGATCGTTTGGAGAGCGAATTATTGACATTAGAAGAGAGTTATGTAAATGGAAACCGGGAACATCGTTTGCCACATACATGTAATATTAGTTTTAAATACGTTGAAGGTGAAGGATTAATGATGGGTGTGAAAGATATTGCAGTATCAAGTGGATCCGCTTGCACATCTGCTTCATTAGAACCCAGTTATGTATTGAAGAGCTTAGGTTTGGACGATGAATTGGCCCATAGCAGTTTGCGCTTTGGATTAAATAAGTTTACCACGGATGAGGAAATTGATTACACAATCGATTTGGTGAAAACAGCGGTAAATAAATTGCGCGATATGAGTCCATTGTGGGAGATGTTTAAAGAGGGAATCGACCTAAAATCCATTGAGTGGACGGAGCATTAATCTATATTGTTTAGAAATAATCTAAATTGTAAATTTGTATTAAAATAAAAAAATTATAAATCATGGCATATTCAGAAAAGGTAATTGATCACTATTCCAATCCAAGGAATATCGGTACTTTGGATAAATCTAAGAATACGGTTGGAACAGGATTAGTGGGTGCACCAGAGTGTGGCGACGTTATGCGTTTACAGATAGAGGTGAATGAAGAAACAGGAATTATCCAAGATGCTAAATTTAAAACATTTGGTTGTGGATCGGCGATTGCTTCTTCATCATTAGCAACGGAATGGTTAAAAGGAAAAACCGTAGACGAGGCATTAGCGATTGACAACATGGATATCGTTGAAGAGTTGGCATTACCACCGGTTAAAATACATTGTTCTGTCTTAGCGGAAGATGCTATTCGCGCGGCAATTAATGATTACCGCACCAAGAATGGTTTGGAGCCGATTGAGTCTGAAAAAACACATCACTAATACTACTTACGCACCATGTTAGCTCAAGGCGATGAAATAACAATCACGGAAAAAGCTTTGGACAAGGCGTATGATTTGATGCGTGAGGCAAATATTACGGCTCCTGAATATTTCCTTCGGGTTGGCGTAAAGGGTGGTGGATGTTCAGGTTTAACTTACGAATTGGATTTTGATAATGAGGAGAAGCCCGGCGATATGAAATTTGGGAACGAGCAATTGCATATTGTATGTGATATGAAGAGTTTCTTGTATTTGTGTGGCACGGAGTTAGATTTCTCGGATGGTTTAAACGGGAAAGGGTTTAATTTTATTAATCCGAATGCCTCCAGAACCTGCGGTTGTGGAGAGAGTTTTGCCATTTAAATTGTACACTTTTTACGATGACGAAAGCCATTCTATTTAGGATGGCTTTTGTGTTTTATTTTTGCACCGATGACAAAAAATGCATTTATATTTCCTGGTCAGGGCAGTCAGTTTCCTGGAATGGGCAAAGAATTGTACGAAAACAGTGAATTGGCTAAGACCATGTTCGAATCGGCCAATGAAATTTTAGGATTTCGCATAACTGATTTGATGTTTACAGGCACAGATGAGGACTTACGTGCAACCAATGTCACACAACCGGCAATTTTTCTTCATTCGGTGATTCGGGCAAAAGTGATGGGGGATGAAATGAATGCCAACATGTTTGCGGGGCATAGTTTGGGCGAATTTAGTGCCTTGGTGGTATCGGGTGCTATCTCGTTTGAAGACGGATTAAAATTAGTTTACCAGCGTGCAATGGCTATGCAGGAGGCTTGTGAACTAACTAAAGGCACTATGGCTGCTGTTTTGGCCTTGGATGATGAAAAGGTAGAAGAAGTTTGTGCTGCATCGGAGGGAGTTGTTGTGGCGGCAAATTATAATTGTCCAGGACAGTTGGTTATTTCCGGGGAATTTAATGCGGTAGAACAAGCATGCGAAGCAATGAAAGCTGCAGGAGCAAAGCGAGCATTATTACTGCCAGTTGGTGGCGCATTTCACAGTCCATTGATGGAACCGGCTAGGGAGAAATTGGCCAAAGCTATTGAAGCAACGAACTTTTCTGAACCCTGTTGTCCAATTTATCAAAACGTGACGGCCAGTGCCGTGAGTGATCCACAAGAAATAAAGAAGAATTTGGTGGCTCAATTAACGGCTCCTGTTCGTTGGACTCAGAGTGTGAGAGCCATGAACGAAGATGGTGCTATCCATTTTATTGAGGTTGGACCCGGTAAGGTATTGCAAGGGTTGGTGAAGAAAATAGTTCCCGATGTAACGGCCGAGAGCATCGGTTAATTAAATTCTTATCGAATTAGATTAATAGTACCCTCAATGAGTTTTTTGGGGTGTATTGCCTCTGATTTTATAATTTCTAATTGGTAGAAATAGGTGCCTTCAGGCAATTCAGGGCCGATATTGTTAACCCGTCCATTCCAGCATTTGCTGAAATCTTTTGTTTGGAAAATGCGTTCACCCCATCGGTTAAAGATTAACAATTCTGCTTCATCGCAGTCTGGTGATAATCCTAATACACGAAAACAATCGTTTTTACCGTCCTCATTGGGTGTAAAAACATTGGCAATTTTAACTTCGTGGGTGCTGTCTGTATTAACATTGATTGGCTGAAATAGGGTATCGTTACAATTACGAGAAGCACTTATCATTTCAAATTTCGGTAAATAATTTCCTCCTTGATAGAAATGTCTTACTTTCAGCGTGTCTTTAATTGGTAAGGAAATGGTATCCGAATTATCGTCCCAAATGCATCGAATGGTATCGGAATATTTGGCTGAAATAGTGAATAAAACGCCTGGTTTACAAGGACTTGTTGAGTACGTAACGGTTCCTTCTGGCTTGAAAAATACGGATACACTGTCCGAATAAGTTGCCTTAGCATTACAACTATTGGAATCTAACACAACGAGGGTCACTTTGTATTTTCCTATTGTTTTAAAAGTATGTGTTGGGCTAAATGCATGGCTGGTATCTCCATCGCCAAAATCCCAACGATAGGTGGCGTTTGGGAAATTTCTAAGGGGTTTAAAAGAGATAGGGTTGTTTAAACAGGTTTGTTTAGGGTTGGCTTGGAAAATTGCATCTATGGAATAACCCAATCGAAAATCCAGTTTAAAACTGGCATTGGAACATCGAACACTAACATTGTTTTTGAATGCTACATTGGCTGGAGATGTAGGGAAGTCGTTTAAACCGGGTGGGTTATTTGGACAACTTGCGCAAACGCTTTGATAAATTATTCCTCGGTTATCGAACCGGGAGGTTCCACCATCTACATGATCTTCGGATTGATTTCCACCAAAAAATGAGGCATATTTCAATGTTTTGGCGTCTTTTCCTAATACAATCAGATAGAAATCGTTGTTGTCTGTAACCCGTTGGTGTGCATCTGAGGTTGTAGGTAAACCTGCAGTAGTTCCTGAATTTCCAGCACCAATATCGGAACCCCAGCCACTGAAGTAGATGTTGTGGCAATTGTCTACCATAAATGCAGATGGTGTTAGCTCGGGTATGCCTGTTGTTCTATTTCCGAAGGTGGTGATTAATTCAAGTTTGTCTAGTTCTCTATTAAATCTTCCGATGAATTGCGACGTGTTGTTTTTGCCATAGGTACTAGCAGATCGGCTAATATTACCTTCGGTTTGTCCGGTAAAAAAAACTTTTCCATTGGGGTCTAGATCGATAAAATAAATTTGATCATAAAAATCAGTACCAAAGTAGGTTCCTTGTTGGTAGAGTCCATTATTCTGTTGTAATCGGAGTACAAATCCATCCACGTTTCCAAAGGGTAAATTCGTTTTATAGGTATTGCCTAATATTGGGAAATCCATGGAATTGGTGCCCCCACCCACATATACATGCGCTGAATCATCAATTTTAATGGAATATGCAGCGTCATCGTCTGCGCCACCAAATAATGAGCTCCATCGAAATTTGGATAAATTTGGCGATAAACTTAGAACAACACCATCGGTTTGTCCCCGGTTTATTTTTTGGTAGGCATTATTGGTTACAGGAAAGTTGGTGGATCGTGTGCACGTTGCTATATACACATTGCCGGCTTGGTCTGTAGTAATATCGCCACGATAATTATCGGCATAATTGTAAATGAGCGGACTGCCGGCGAATTCGTCCTGAAAACCATCGGAATTATTACCGCCAATGTAGGTTCCTGCTAACAGTTGGGAGCCAGAATTATTGAGTTTGGTAACGAAGATATCGTAACCTCCTTTTAATGAATTTTGGACGTTAGAATCCTTGTGTATAGGGAAATTGGAGGATAGTGTGGTGCCAAGAATCAGGAGATTATTTTGAGGATCCACAAAGAGACTATGTGGGTATTCATCGTCTGATCCACCCAAATAGGTTGCATATAATAATTTGGTTCCGTCAGGGCTGTATTTGGAAATTGAAACATCGCAAGCCAGGTAAACCGGTTCAGAACCGGATCCAGACCCGCCATATTTTGTTTGAAATGCACCGGTGGTAACTGGGTAAGGTCTAGTTTCAGCATCCACAATGCCACCGGCATATAAACAGCCGGCCGAGTCGTAGGTGGCAGTGAATCCAAAATTATCACCTCTTGAGCCACTGTAAGTGCTAAAAACAAGGATTGGGTCGATGATTAATACCTGATTTGAATCGTATTTATTGAGGGTAACTTTGAAAGAAGAATCGGAGGATTTGGAATATTTACAGGATACGGATTTATATTTCTTTGAAGAATAT
>JBJOFM010000061.1:0-3913 GCA_046048755.1 Bacteroidota bacterium
CGAAAGCTCCATTAACGCCGGTGAATCACCCGTTCTTGGATGAGAGTATACATCATGAATTTTAATGAAAATTAGCGGAAGAAATGGAAAATAAATTGATAATGATCTTGATTGTGGTAATCGGAGCTATTGCCATATCACAGCTTGTTCGGGTTTATGAATTAACGGCAAAGTTGAGAAAACATGGTGAACATGAAATCCCAACCCGTGATAATTACTTGAATTCTAAGTTAATGCTCGTCTTTATGTTATTTCAATTTGGTGGGTTCATCTATTTGATGCTGAAGTACGGATGGACCGGTAGAGGTCCTGCCGCATCGGTTCAAGGCGAAGCCACAGATTGGTTGTTGAATTTGAATTTTGTTATTATTATAGCAATTTTCTTCTTTACTAACTTTCTGTTATTCTATTTCTCTTATAAGTACGTAAAGAAACCAGGAGTTAAGGCATACTATTATCCGCACAATAATAAATTAGAGATGTTATGGACTGTGGTACCGGCTGCAGTTCTTGCGGTGATAATTATTTTAGGTTTAAGAACTTGGAATGAAGTTACTTCTGCCTCTCCAAAAGATGCTATCCAGGTTGAGCTTTATTCTAAACAATTTGATTGGACTGCGCGTTACGCAGGAGGAGATAATACCTTAGGTAAAACTGATTATAAATTGATTCTCGGAAACAACGAATTAGGACTAATGACAGCGGCGACAATAGATTCATCTATATTGGCTATGCGTCAAGGAGCAGGAGGGATTTTAGACATTAAAAAGTTGTTAAATAACCGAGACACTGTATTAACCGATTCATTAACAGCGGTTCTTAGAAAGGATTTAGGTAGTAAAGAGCGTTTATTGCGGTTGTTAACACAAATGAAATCTACACACAATGCCTCTCTAGATAAACATGCATATGATGATATTATTCAAAAAGACACCCTTTATTTGTGTGTAAATAAACCATACGAGTTTTCTCTTCGCTCAAAAGATGTTATACATTCTGCATATTTCCCACATTTTAGAGCCCAAATGAATACTGTTCCAGGATATGGAACGCGTTTGAAGTTTACGCCAAATAAAACCACAGCGGAGATGCGAACCATTAAGAACCTCCCAACGTTTAATTATGTCTTAATGTGTAATAAAATTTGCGGTGGAGCGCATTATAAAATGAAGTTAATGGTAGTTGTATTAGAAGAGGCAGAGTATAATGCATGGATGAAAGGTAGGGCAGCCAAAAACTTTAAGGCCACTTATTTTCCTGCGCCAGCTGCTCCGGCAGCAACCGTTACACCTGCAAAGGATACCGTTAAAACAGCAATGAATTAATTAATAAAGATTTAAACTCAATAAACATGGCTTCAGCAGCACACGATGTACATTCTCATGATCACCATGATCATCATCATGAAGAAAGTTTTGTTTCAAAATATATTTTTAGCCAAGACCATAAAATGATTGGTAAGCAGTTCTTAATAACTGCTGTTTTTATGGGATTAGTAGCTATGCTCTTGTCTATTTTATTTAGAATTCAATTGGCATGGCCAGGAGAAAGTTCAGACTTTTTGAATTTCTTTTTAGGAGATCAATGGGCCCCTGAAGGCGTACTGAAAGAAGACATGTATCTTGGATTGGTTACGATACATGGAACCATCATGGTGTTTTTCCTCCTAACCGGCGGACTTTCTGGAACCTTTTCCAACATCCTAATTCCTTTGCAGTTGGGAGCTCGTGACATGGCTTCTGGATTCTTGAATATGTTGTCCTATTGGTTTTTCCTATTGTCTTCTTTAATTATGTTCCTTTCATTATTTGTTATGAATGGATCCATTTTTGGCATTGATTTTCCAGGGGATTGGGGAACCATTGGTAATGGTCCTGCGATGGCAGGGTGGACAGTATACCCCCCTTTGTCTGCCTTACCGCAAGCAGTTTCAGGGTCTGGATTCGGTATGACTTTGTGGTTGGTTTCGATGGCTATATTTATTGCGGGTTCCTTGATCGGAAGTTTGAACTATATCGTAACCGTATTGAATTTACGTACTACCGGAATGACGATGACGAGAATGCCGTTAACAATTTGGGCGTTTTTCGTTACAGCAATTCTAGGGGTATTATCTTTCCCTGTTTTATTATCAGCGGCATTGTTACTTATTATGGACCGTATGGCAGGTACAAGCTTTTATTTGTCTGATATTATGGTTGGTAGCGAAATGCTCACTAACCACGGTGGTTCACCGCTTTTATTCCAACATTTATTCTGGTTCCTAGGTCACCCGGAAGTATACATTGTATTACTTCCAGCGCTTGGCTTGTCTTCGGAGATTATCGCAACCAATGCAAGAAAACCGATCTTTGGTTATAAAGCGATGATTGGTTCAATTCTAGCCATTGGTTTCCTCTCCTTTATCGTGTGGGGTCACCACATGTTTATAACAGGGATGAATCCATTTTTAGGAAGTGTGTTTGTATTTACAACCTTATTGATTGCGATTCCTTCCGCAGTTAAAGTATTTAACTATATCACCACCTTATGGAGAGGATCAATAGTATATACACCAGCCATGTTGTTTGCGATTGCTTTGGTTTCAACCTTCATAACTGGTGGTGTAACAGGGATTATCTTGGCAGATTCGGCGTTAGATATTGCCGTGCATGATACGTACTTCGTTGTTGCTCACTTCCATATCGTAATGGGTATGTCGGCGGTATTTGGAATGTTTGCTGGTGTTTACCATTGGTTCCCTAAGATGTATGGTCGTATGATGAATAATCGAATGGGCTATGCGCATTTTTGGATTACCATTGTTGGTGCCTATGGCGTATTCTTCCCGATGCACTTTGTTGGACTGGCTGGTGCGCCTAGACGTTATTATGATTATTCAGTTTATGGTGAATTTGACACCGAATCATTCAATATGATTATGGACTTAAATGTTGTAATAACTGTTTTCGCAATTATTGCCGCATTGGGTCAGTTAATCTTCTTATTTAATTTCTTCTATAGCATTTACAGAGGTCCAGCAGCACCGCAAAACCCTTGGAAATCTAACACGCTTGAATGGACTACTCCAGTGGAGCATATTCATGGAAACTGGCCGGGAGCTTTGCCAGTGGTACATCGTTGGCCGTATGATTATTCTAAGCCAGGTGCAGCAGATGATTATATTCCTCAGGATGTTCCCCTAGCTGAAGGAGAAGTAGAACATTAATAGATTTTATAAAGCCCCAATGGGGCTTTTTTTATGGCTCAATCTGTTCGATTTCAGGAGCCACTAATTCCAACTCGTCATAATAAGCTTTTCCAAAGGCTCTTATTAATGGCTCTTTAAGAAATTTATAAACGGGCACATTGAGTTTTTCCCCACAGGAACATGCTGATTCACAAATCTTCCATTCGTCAAATTGTAAGGCCTTAAAATCGTTGTATTGTTTTACCCTAATTGGATAGAGCGAACAAGATATAGGCTTAATGTTTTCAATTTTTCCTGCGCGGTGCGCTGCTTCGATTGCACACAAGGCCGTTTGATTCGCATCAAAAAAAACAAATGCACACTCCTTACCGTCTACTAACATGGTAACTGGTTCGTGCTCTTGGTCTAAATAGGATACCCCATTTTTAGTTACTGCGTCAATGCCTTCTTTCCGCATATAAGGTATAATATGCGTTAAATCGTTTTCAATATTAGTTACCTCCTCGGTTGTTAGCGGTGCGCCGGCATCACCTTCAATACAACATGCCCCTTTACATGCAGTAAGGTCACACACAAATTTTCGCTTGAAAATCTCAGCGGAGACAATAGTATCATTTAACTCAATTAGCATGTCCCAAAATTAGTAGGAATTTTTTGTATTTGGTAGTTACGGAGTTTTACCCTATCTTTGCAATAAGATAAACGATAATGAGGGGACGAAAG
>JBJOFM010000062.1:0-3609 GCA_046048755.1 Bacteroidota bacterium
ACCGGTAATTAATGCAACCTTCATTATTTTGCACAAAAATAATCATTTTGACAATGGTACTTGTGGTTACTCATCAAATTTCAGTGCGACTTCGCTATGTTTTGCACGAAATATTTGAAGCAAACCACAATATTGATATTGAAATCGTTAACTCCGAAGATTTTTATTCTTGGAATCAGTTACCTGTTAACTTAAGTAATTTAGAATCTATAATTTACTATCATCCATGGAACGATGTAAACGCCAACCAAGAAAAATCTTTACTTAAGCAGGCCCAAGACATCGGTTTTACTGGTGTCAACTTAATGGCATTGGGCGTTGGATTGTTAGAAGAAAAGGACCTTAACGAACGATGGCGGGACCCTGAATTCGCGGAAATAATTGTGGACACTGTTTTTGGGTTTGAAAACCAGTGGACATCCACGTTACCAATACTATTTCCAGTTTCTGATTCCGTTTTACAATTTGATCCTTTCTCAATGGTGTTCTGGGTATTATCCCGATATGAAGAATACGTTTGGTGGGCCGATATAGTACAAAACGAGAAAAAAAATTCGTTCGATTCCCCTTCGCTTAACCACCGGTTTTCTGGTAAAATCAGTCATGCTTTCAAACACAATTATTTAAACAAACCCATAGTTGATTGGGTAAGGCAATATTTATTTGAATTAATCGGAATTACTAAAGACAGGGAAATTGCACTCCGCAAAAACGGGTTCAACGTGATTCCAACAGCGGATATCGATATGGTTTTCAAGTTTGGAAAGCGTCCGTTGATTAGGAATCTTGGATCTTGGCTACATTCGTTCAAACATCCAGGTCTATTATTTGAACGGCTGCGGTCGATAACAACTGAAAACGACCCATACAACCCGATTTCTACGGTAGTTCCAATTTTAGATGAATGCGAGGATTCTAAATGTTTCTTATTGATGAGTAAAAAACATGATGATTACCACAAACAAAACCCAATAGAATATTCGGCGGTTAAAAACGTTTTTCGAAACCTAGTTGCTTCGCTTGGAGCAAATAAAATCGGAATTCATCCTAGCATTATGGCGTTAAATACTCATCCAACAAACGAGGTTGAAGTATCGGATTGGCTAAACGAAATTTCTTTATTGAAATCAACAGTAACTGGTACACTTCCAAATAGCTCGCGATTTCACTACCTTTATTTTCAACTCCCTTATCATTATGAAGGCTTATTATCCTTGGGAATTTCGGAGGACTGGTCCATGGGTTTTCACGACCAAATTGGATTTCGAGCTTCCACTTCGTTTTCATTCCAATGGTTTAATTTAAGGAAAAATGAAACAACCAATTTACGGGTGGTTCCTTTTCAAGTTATGGATGTAACTTGTAAAAATTATTTGAACATTAACAATTACCTGTCAATTAAATATGTGGAATCACTTAAACATACGATAGAACAAACTGGCGGTAATTTTATCTTTGTTTTTCATAACGAAAGTGTAAGTGAAAGTATACCTTGGGAGGGGTGGAAAAACACCATTTTGGCGTGGGCAAAAATCTAATTGTTATGGATTTAAAAAAGACCATTAAACGATTACATCGAAAACAAATTAATGACACTTTGTGGAATCAATGTGTTACAAATAGCCAAGCCAATTTGGGATACGCTCATTGTGAGTACTTAGATGCAATATGTGAAGATGAATGGCAAGGATTGGTTTACGGGAACTATGATGCTGTATTTCCCCTGCCTATAAAGAAACTTGGCGGTTTTTTACCCTATGTAGTACAACCCAAATTTTGCCAGCAACTGGGTGTTTTTAGGAATTCGGACGAATGCCATGAAACTGATTTTATTCACTATATACCGTGGTATTTTTTAAGAATACGGTTACACTTAAACTCCTATTTAAACCAGAAATATTCGGAAATTCTACATCCCAACAAAACCAACTTTGTTGTAGATTTAAGTCAACCCGTAGAAATAAACAAAGATGGACAAAAAAACATCAAAGCGGTAGGTCATTTTCAATATTCCATTAATAGCATTCCAACAAGAGTGGTAATTGAACTTTACAAACAGCGGTGGGGATCGTTGAACATGGAAATTCAGGATCACGATTATCGTCGACTAGAACTAGCGGTTGAAAAACTGGGCTTAATTGACGATTTTATCAAACAAGAAATTGGATTTGTTTTGGTTTCGGCACATCTAAACAGCGCAGAAAACGCGGATACTAATAAAATGGCAACAGAGGAAACTTTAGGTGCAGGATTGTTTTTAGTCACAGCTCAAGGTAGGTTTAACTTCGCTCATTTTGTGCTGGGTGCTCCCAATGTTCTGCTTAAAGAAAGCGAGGGTATTATGCACGGAATCATCAACAAAGCGATTCAAACCTTTCAGCCTCACTGCAAGTATTTTGATTTTGAGGGGAGTAGCATTCCAAGTGTTGCCAATTTTTACAAAAAATTCAACCCACAGGATATCCCATTCCGGATACTTAAAAAAGGGCTATAGTTAAATATCTTTGCAGAACTTATGAGTAATCCTTGGATTCAAGCCGCAAGGTTAAGAACATTACCGCTGGCTATCAGTGGAATCATTTTAGGCTGGTCGGTGTCGCTGCCCTACATGGAAAACTCAGACCAAGCTTGGATGATTTTCGGTTTGGCGATATTAACGGCGGTTTTACTTCAAATCACCAGCAACTATGCAAACGATTATGGGGATTATGAAAAAGGCGTTGATCAAGCGGCCGGGAGAACTGATCGAATGTTGGCTGCAGGGAACATTGCTCCCAAGGCTATGAAAACAGCTATTGGGTTACTGTCTGTGATAACCTTTTTAAATGGGTTATTACTTTTGTGGGTATCCGGTGTTTTCGAAGATAACCGAGGATGGTTTTTATTGATAACAGGAATATTAGCCATAGCTGCAGCTATCTATTACACCGTTGGGAAACATGCATATGGGTATAAAGGCTTAGGCGATGTTTTCGTTTTTTTGTTTTTCGGGGTACTAACGGTGATTGGTATGGCTTTGCTTTTAAATGTTCGTTTATTACCCATTCACGGAATAGCATCCATTGGAATGGGTTGTTTAAGTACAGCCGTGTTAAACATTAATAATTATAGGGATATACTCTCGGATCAAGCGAAAAATAAGAGAACGCTGGCCGTCATTTTCGGCAAAAAAAACACCATTATTTATCAAGGCCTTTTGTTGGCACTGGGATCCATGTGTATGGTGGGATCGTTGGTAATTATTCAACACGATTATTTGCAATGGGGAACCTGGCTCAGACCAGATTTTGCTTACACTTTTGGTTTGTTTTTTCCTTTTTTTGGTGCGTTTAGCCAGCAATTTCGAGCCTTAAAATCATCCGAACCGGGAGATAGAGAAACCATTAATCCTCTACTTAAGAAATTATCTCTTTCCATTTTTGCCTTGGCAATTGTATTTTGTTTCATTGTTTCATTTATTACTAGTTAGTGCTTAAAGTCACATGTTCATCTCATACAGTAAACATCTACTATCTTTTCAAAAACCGGCAAAAACCAGTAGAGGCGAATATGTAGAAAAACCCAGTTGGTTAGTGCATTTGGGAGACAAAGTTATCAAAGGGAGTGGTG
>JBJOFM010000063.1:0-3964 GCA_046048755.1 Bacteroidota bacterium
ACAATTGATTTTCGTAATTTTCGCCCATGGCAAACGACTTGATTTGCAGACCTTTGGAGGCTACGGGAGCAGGGTACAGAGCTTCTGGTTTTTCGCAAGCTTGAAACGAGAGCACGATAAACAATGCGATCACCCAAGGGAAGTTGCGAACAAAGGCTGTTTTCATTTAGAATTGCAAATTTAAGGATAAGAAAGGATTTCTACCGGTACCAATATTCATCATTCCTGAACTATTTCCATGTACACCCCCGGTTATGGCGGCACCCGCGATTTGAGTTACACCCAAAAGATTTTTTACTCCGCCTTGAATGCTTAGTGATCTTCGCTCCCAACCCGATTTTTGGATGGCAATAGACTTGCTGATGCTTAAGTCGATCAAGCCATAGGGGTTGATTTCAAACGATTTCCCTTCCGGGGTTAGGATAAAATTTTTCCCACTGTATCGGCCAAACAGCTGCACTTGACAACCGTATTTTGGGAAGGCCATTGAGCCCGAAAAACTCAATTGAAGGGTGTTCCAAGCGTTTACTTTGGAGGTGTCCGTAATCCAGGTATTTGAAAAAACTTGGGTAGCGGATATAGAACCGTTGTATCGTTTGCTGCTGTACAAAATTTCTGCACTGCCGCCATACGATTGAGCTTTGCCGATGTTGATGTATTGGTAGAGTAGGGAAGTTGCATCAATTAATCCCAGTTGAATTTGGTTTTTTACCCGATTGTGGAATCCTTTTACCGTAAAGGTTGCCCCTTGTGAGGCGTTGATTTTATGTCGATAATCAAAGCTACCTTGCACGCTGTTGGCCAATTCTGGTTGTAAGTTTTGATTACCACGGACGTTGTGGTTGATGTCAACAAACAAGAAGTGCAATTCTTTGATGGTGGGCGAACGAAATGCTTGGGCCACCGAACCGCGTAGGGTGCTATGTCTGGAAACGGAATACCTCAGCTGTAGCGAAGGGATTACCGGCGCTAATTTCCAACCTGCCCCCAATAATTTTGGCAACGGCGATTCTCCAAACATGCTGTTATAAATAAATCGAACCCCGGGTCTAATACTTATTTGCTGAACAGGTTTATATTCAACAGAGGCATAGGCTCCGATATCCGTTATTGGTTTTTGACTTGCAACACGGTTGGCCTGCAAGGTTTCTACGTTGGCCTCGTAGCCACCGGACCATAATAGTTTTCGTGACGGTTTGTAGGACAACACTGCTCGCGAATTCCATTGGAAATTGAGGGTTGTGTCCATGTCGTTGGGATTGCTTAATTCTTCAATACCCGTAACCAAATTTCGTTTCCACAATTGGTTAAAGCGCGTGTATAAATTTAATCCATTGGAAAATTGCAGGGTTAACATTTCCTCGCCTTCGTTGTTTTTTAATCCCGATTTGATGAAGGTATGGTGCGAAAAATCTGCGCGATTGGTAAAAAATCGATTGTTGTATCCAGAGATAGAAACCAAATTATATTCGGCATTGGAACGATCCAATAATTGTTCGTTGAAGTAGTTTAATTTGATCCGATGATGGATTTTGTCTTTGTTTCGAATCGACCATTCCAACCCGCTTAGGATTTTGGTTTTCGGCTTCCAATTGTAGCTGCGGGTGGTTGTATCGAAATCGATGCCACCAAAATACTGCCTGCCAAAATTCAATCCCACTGTATTTTTGCCTTTTGCTAGCGTTAAGGAAGCATCGGCATTGGTATTGGATACGGCATCTTGGAAGGAGTTGAATTGAAATTGCGAGTGTTTCGGACTTTTGGTAATGATATTTACTACGCCACCCACGGCATCGGAACCGTACATGACACTCATGGGGCCTTCGATAATTTCGATGCGTTCTACTTGGGAAACCAGCAATTGGCTGATGTCGATATTGCCATTGAGTCTTCCAATCATCGGGATTCCATCTAGCAATATTTTTACCGATTGACCGCCAAGGCCTTGCATTGATATACCTGCACCGAGTACGGGGTCTTGGGATTGCAGTATGTTCGATTGGTACTTTAGCACATCGCCCAAATTTTGGGCGGCCATTTCCTTGATGGTTTTACTGCCAATTACATAGGCATTGAAAGGTAAATCCGAGGTTTTACGGGCGCCGGCATCTCCAGTAATAATTACGGGATCAATGCGATCTATTCCCAAGGAATCCGAGGTGCTGGATTCCGTTTGGCACCAACCGGCAGGAATAAGCATTAGTGCCAATCCTATCCCTGCCAGTTTTTGCATTTTTTATAAAAGTTTAAAAAGGATATTAATTTTTTACGAAACGGAAGCTGTTGGTGTTGCCTTGGTTGTCTTGCAACTTCAAGGTGTACATGCCGGGCGTTAAGTTTTGCGTATTCAAACGGAAGTACTGATCGCTGTTTGCTGGTAATTCGGTGCTCATTAATTGCTTACCTTGAGCATCCACCACGATTGCGCTGGTGTTAAACCGCGTTTCTGGCAATTTCACTACTAGGGCTTCTGTGGCAGGATTTGGGTATACTTCGGCTTTCAATGCGTTGATTTTTGACACAGAACCAGGGATTCTCGCTAACATGAACGTGTTAATCATCACTTGGCCAGTAGCGCTTCCTTTGAAGTCTTCGAAGTTCAAAAAGTAATGGCTAGTATCATTACCTGTAGTTGCAATATTTACGGATTCGATGATGTATACCCATTGTTTTTGGATGGTCCAAACGCGGGTGGTATTATCGTACGATTTCCAATCACCACCTATTTTTGTCAAATCCTTGCTTACCGATAAGGCGTTGCCTTGGGTTATTGCGGAGTCTACTTTTGAGGGATTTTTCATGTAAAAGTCGCTGAAGTCGGTCCAACTTACATCGGTGATTTTAGAAACACGGGTTCCACGTTTGCTTTCAACTCCTACCGTGGGGTACATTACAGGGGTACCGCCGCCGGGGGGTACGGTTGGCGCATAGTATCGGGTGAACAGAATATCCCAATCGTTGCGGTTGGGTTCGGGTTGAACTTTTCCGCTGCTGAAATTATAGTATTTATAGCTTTTATCTCTACCATCGGCTTGGAACATCGTATCTATCAAATCCCAACTTCCATCCAAGGCGGCAGCCATAAAGATGAAATCACCATTTATTAACTGTTTGATGGGCATAAATTTCATGTACGTAGTTCCAAATCCGGGGTTTGTGGCTACCAACAGGTACAAAGAATCTCCGGTAACTTCTTTGGTGTTAGGATCGTAAACGCCCCAACTGAAGTCCCACATATTAGCTGCATTATTTTGCTGATTGAAAGCGCCTTTTTCGTGCTCGTGGATATCGTTATAGAATTTTCTCCAAGATTTCCAACCCGCAGTATCCATGGTTGCGAAGTCTTTATTGTCCCCATTGGGATAGGCATATACCTCAAAACCTGCCATGTGGTTAATTTTCAAGCAATTATCACGTGTAACTGTGGTGTGAGCTAGGTGCCATTGGGTCATCGGAGCTGGAGTTTTTGTTCCCATTTGCAAATCGTAATATACGGCATTTGCGTATCCCTGACCCATCACGATGGTGTCGGATCTCTGCGCAAAGGCAGAATTAGAGACTGCGAAGGTTAATCCTGCAGTAAAAAACAATGCAATTTTTTTCATTTCTTGTTTTTATTTGGTGCTGCAAAATTACCGGTAGGTGCAGGTAAAGGGGTTGTTTTGATTGTCAAAAAATCGTCATGAAAAACTGTGTAAACTTCTGCGGTAAAAGGGTGCGTTTTGTATAAAATTTATGCAAAAACAACGGATGTCTATCGATGTTTTGGGTTTGCCGAAATGGAAAGACGTATTTTTGTAAATTGTATGGCCAAGATTAAAATAAACGTTGCGTCGGGTGGATTGATGAAGGACGAAACGGTTCCTAAAAAAAAGATTGCCGTAGGGATTGATTTGGGGACTACCAACAGCTTGGTGGCTTGGGTGAATCCGGGGTCTGGGAATGCGGAGATTATTCAAGACCG
>JBJOFM010000064.1:0-6506 GCA_046048755.1 Bacteroidota bacterium
ACCGTATTTTGAACTGCTCTATCGTGGATAAGCGCATCTACTCTCAACCATTCTTTATAATAAACATACCTACTTTGTAGGGTATCCACCAATTGTTGCTTTTGTAAAGTTTGAACCAAACGATATAACTCTTGATGAAATTGTCCTTGGGAGTAAATTTTACCACTCACATCTGCATTGTGCTTGCGGAAATAGTTCAACACTTTGGCAGAACTACCCACCTGACCTTGTTGGGCAATTTGAATCCAAAATAGCCAATCTCCACAAAACTTAAAGGTTTGAATTAAGGCAAAATCTACTTGTTGGGCGGCCTTTCGCTGAAAAATTGCCATACTGGCATTGAAAATCGTATTTCCAAACAACATTCGCTCCCCAATAAAAGTCTTGCCCTCAACAATTTCCTGCATCTGTCCAGAATGACCCGTGGTTAATACTTCATTTTCACGGAATATTATGGAATTGCAAAAGGCTACGGATACATTTTCTTGAGAATCCACCAAGGATACCAATTCTTCCAATAAATCGGGGCTGCAGTAATCGTCGCTCTCCGCAATCCAAACATAATCGCCTTGAGCCAATGCCAAACCCCGCTGCCATTGAACAAAGGTATTCCCCGAATTTTGGTCATTAATTACCACATGGCGAACCTTTTCATGCACCCGATACGAATTCAATACATCGGCACTACCATCGGTAGATGCATCGTCCAACAAAATCACCTCAAAATTCCGGTAGGTTTGATTCAATACCGAATCAATCCGCTGTTGTAAAAAAACAGCATGATTGTAGTTGGGTATGATTACGGAAATTTTTACCACTCTTTATTGTTTGCTAAGGGTATTTAATCCAAAATCGACCGAAGAATTCGGCTCACTTGTTCTTGAAATGCATCGAATTCGTTCTGAACAGTTTCGTAATAAGACCATTGCTGGTTTCGATGGTTCGGGTAATTTATGAAAATATCGTGAATCAAGGCCAAAATTTCAGTATATTCAGACAGAGGGTTCAGAAATTTATAATTTTCCGCTATGCCAACATCTTCGAAAAACGCGGCAGAACCTTCACGATTGGTTATTACAATACAACCGCACAATGTTGCTTCACGAGGAATACGGTCTTTTCCGGGATGATTGCCAAAATCTACATATACCTTACTACGCAACATTAAAGCTGTTACTTCTTCTTTGGTCATATTTTGAATGGGTATCCACGAAATTTCCGGGAATTGATGTATAAACCACTCCATGATTTCATAACCCTTTTTGGGGTTATACAACACTTGATTTTCTTTAGACGGTTTGGATTCCTTTAAGCAATCTAAAGGCAAATCGGTAAAATCACCCAAGAGGGTTTTACGGGGTAATATTCCATTAAAAAACTGATATGCATAAAAGCTCTGACAAAAATGATCGTACCCTTGCAATCCCAACTGGGTTGAAATTATTGGATACAACAATTGAAGTCGTTGATAATTGTGAATTACACCCAGTTTTAATAATTGGGACAAGCACCCTGATAAAAAACGATACAGCCAACGTTTCGATAGTGCCAATCGTACGGGACCAATCGCATTATCGATACTTAGCCACCATATAGCGATTTTGTAATTTCTATAGGGTTTTAAATACGGTATTTCTACTTCTGGAAAAATTAAATAATCACCGGAATCTATCGCATTTACTTGAATTTTACGAATCAACGTTGCACTTACATGCTTTGAATACCTTTCATTGAAATACTCTTCGTGCAATATTTCAACGTAACCGGTGTAATAGGCAATAAAAACCGGAAAGTTTAATCGATGAGCCATTCCTACAAATTGATGCAAGCACTCTGGCCCTCCAGTAATTGAATCTTTGGGAATAAAAACAATAATACGATTTACACGCTCTGCTTGCATAAAAGAAAATAAAATATCAATGGGTTGATACCCATTGAGTAGACATCATCAATCCTTTAGATATATTACCCGCATTGATAAATTTTGAATCGCAATAGTTTTTTGTAAATGTTAATACATTCTCAAATTGATGATTATTTATCATCGCTTCAATTCGATAAATACCCGGTAATAATACATACGATGGAAGTCTAACCGCATAATCTTTAGCGTCATCGCTGAAAATATCACCCGCATCACTAGTAATGGCACTGAACAATCCTACATTATATTCATTAAAAATGGTAAATCCTACGTGATTGTTTTTTCCATTTTTAGACTTGATATAAATGATTATTTCTGAATGTTGGGAAATGTCTTGCAATTGCTCTTTCATGGTTACGTCGTACACCAAAAATTCAACATCAGCTTTGGTCGACACTTCCTGGAAGAACTGTTTATCACTTATTAAGTATCTGTTGATGGTCTCTTTCGTTGGGCCCCTAAAATCCAAAGCACCATTCACTAACAATAAAGCACTGCTGCACAGCTGATCAATGCTCGACATATTATGGCTAACAAACAGAACTGTCTTTCCATCGCTTTTACTCACCTCACTGATTTTACCCAAACATTTCTTTTGAAACTCTGCATCGCCAACCGCTAACACCTCATCCACAATCAAAATCTCACAGACCAAATGCGCTGCAACCGCAAATGCCAACCGCACATACATTCCCGATGAATAACGCTTAACCGGTGTGTCAATATACCGTTCCACCCCGCTAAAGGCAACAATTTCATCAAACTTGGCGGCAATCTCTTGTTTACGCATTCCCAAGATGGCACCGTTTAAAAAAATATTCTCCCGGCCGGTCAACTCGGGATGAAAACCAGTACCCACCTCCAACAACGAGGCAATCCTGCCTTTAATCTTTATTTTTCCATCCGTAGGCGCTGTTACCCTACTTAATAATTTTAATAAGGTACTTTTTCCAGCTCCATTCCTACCAATTACACCCAACACCTCTCCTTGCTCTACTTCAAAGTTTAAATCACGTAAACTCCAAACTATATCGCTATCCCCTTTGGTGGTTCGGTCGTTGATTTGACCTATCTGTAAAAATGGATCGTCTTTTCTCAGAACTTTCGTGGTCCACCACCGTTCAATATCTCGGGAAATGGTTCCCGTACCTATTTGACCTAACTGATAGGCCTTTGATAATTGTTCAACTTTAATGGCTAATCTACCCATACCCTATACCGTATCCACAAACACCCGTTCCGTTTTATTAAATATCAATACACCCAAAACAAAAACAACCAAGGTAACACCACCCGAATACCCCAAACTCATAAAGGAAAAGTCTCCCTTTCCCAACAAACTGTAGCGAAATGCCTCAATAATTCCTGTCATGGGATTTAATTCCAACAACATTCGGTATTTCGCCGGTGCACCGTTCAAAGGATAAATTACCGAAGTAGTGTACATCATCAATTGAACCCCAAAAGCCACCAAAAAAGATAAATCTCGGTACTTGGTAGTTAAGGCAGTAATGATCAACCCCAGCCCCAAACCCAGTAAAGCCATCAGTACAATCAGTACCGGAAAATACAGGATGGTCCACGAAATAGAAATAGAAGTCCCTGTCCAATAATAAATGAACATGGCTATCAACAACAACAGCAATTGAACCCCAAATCGAACCAAATTACTGACCACGATACTCAGCGGCATAATCAATCGTGGGAAATACACCTTGCCGAATAACATCGCGTTATCTCGAAACACGGTACTCGTTTTTGTGATGCAATCCGCAAAATAATTCCAAGCCGTAATGCCCGATAGGTAAAATAAAAACTGCGGCAATCCGTCCGTACTTAACCCCGCCAGATTGGCGAAAAAAAAGGTAAAAATAAACGTGGTTAACAACGGCTGAATGAAAAACCACAAGGGACCAAAAATCGTCTGCTTGTAAAAACTTACAAAATCCCGGCGTACCAACAACACCAGCAAATCCCGGAAATGCCAAAGATCTTTGTACTTTAAATCAAACAGCGAAGCTTTTTTCTCAATGACTAAATCCCAGTCTTGCTCCATTATTTCTTAACTCCAAAAAACGCGGCAAACGGTGCGATAATCGCATTCCAGACCATACTGCCAATGGATTTGTTAGACTTTTTATCGGTACCGTAATACCCATAACCGTAGCCGTAACCATAACCATAGCCATAGCCGTAACCATAACCATATTTACCATAACCGTAATTGTAGCCATAACCATAGCCGCTGATCCCCTGCTGCATACCATTCATCACCAAGCCCATGTGGTGGAACTTGCCTTCTTTGTAATACTTGTTAATTACCTTGGCAATTGCCTCCTTGGGGGTGTAATTGTGTCGAACAATAAACAAGGATCCATCCACCAATCCACTTAATTCCTGGGCATCCGTTACCAAACCAATCGGCGGACAGTCAATCACCACCCGATCAAAGTTGGCTTTAAGATATTCCAGCAATTTGGCATATTTCCCATTCATAATCAATTCCACCGGATTGGGAGGAACCGGACCGGAAGGAATAACAAATAAATTCTCGTATTCGGTGGTTATAATAATGCGTTCTTCGGGTATATCGCCCCCCAAATACATACTCAACCCGATTTTCTTATCAATTTTAAAGTGCTTGGCAATATTGGGTTTGCGCAAGTCGCTTTCAATCAACACCGTACGCAGTCCCGCCAAAGAATAACTGATGGCAATGTTGGTACTTACAAACGACTTTCCCTCACCGGGAATGGACGAACTCACCAACAAACTCTTCAAGCCCGCTGTATTCAAATACTGCAAGTTGGATCGCAGCCCTCTAAACTGCTCGGCAATCAAACTGCGGTTACCATCCTTCATAATCAAAGGACTATCACTTTCTACCTGAATAATTTCGGCCAAAATATTGGCCTGAGTACGCATCTCCACATCGGCCTTGCCCAAAATCTTATTGTTCAAGGAACTCTTAATAAACAATACCCCAACCACCAACAAAACAATGGAACCGATAAATATACCGTAAATATTTCCCCTTTTTGGACTAATGATGGCTCCAGCCTGAGCTGCTTGCACCACGGAAACATCGCTCAAGGTTCCTGCTTGAGAAATCGCTGCTTCTTCCCGACGCTCCAACAGATAGGTGTACAAGGCATTCTTGATTTCCTGTTGGCGGGTAATATTCAATAACCGCCTTTCTTTTTCGGGGACCGAACGAATGATGGAGGTGTACTCTTGATTGTACTTGGTCTTATCCGCATTCAACTTATTCAATACCACTTTCACCCCATACCGGGCATTGCGAATACTCTCCAAGAACTGCGTTTTCAACTTATTAATACGAGACTCAACAAACTTTACCTGTTCGCTTTCTGGACCTCCCGATTTCTGGGCTTTCTGCAACTCATCCTCCAACTCCAACAACTGTTCAAAATACTTAGAGATGGCTCCACCACCCATATCCCCAAACGTCAACGGCGTCATGTTGGGTTTGTTGATTTTACCGCTCACGTATTTTTCCAACTCGTCCAACAAATACAACTGAAATTCTTGGTCGTACTGTTTTTGTTCGCTTTGCTGGGCCTTGGAAAACAACAACTCCGCTTCTTTTTCGCTGATCTGAACGTTGTTGGTACTTTTGAAATTCTGAATATTTCGTTCAATGGAATCCAAATCCTCTCCAACATAGGCCAAACGATCGTCGATAAAGTTCATGGTAAACTGAGCCGACTTCCGCTTTTCCAATTGCAACTCAGTCTGAAAACTCTCCATGATGGCATTTAACCATTCTTCGCCCCGTTCCGGTTTATCCGTATTAATGGATAAGGCCAATATAGAATTCTGTTTGTTTTTGGCTACCTCAAACGTAGAACGTAATTGACCAGCGGCTTCGTCTTTGGAAATGATTTGGATCCATATTTTCGGGAATTTTAACCAGTTTTTTAGATAACTGTCACTGCATTGATTCGGGGTAACTATCACCTTGTTTCCACCCAATAGTACTTGCTGATGGAATGGATAAAACACCGAATTAACCACTACCCCATTCTTTTCTTTGGCAAAATTGATTTTACCTCGAAAGGGTACGATGGAATCCGGATTAACAACCCGGATTTGAAACGGCATAGTATTTAAATAATCGAAATAATTATTAAATTGACCCTCCCATTCATATCGAAAATACGCGTTCACCTTGTCGGCGGCGCGCTGCATTACCTTGGAACTCTTCAATAACTCAATTTGGTCTTCGATGGTAGTAGATCCCTGACCCAATACCGCTGTTTTCACCAAATTGTCCGTAGACTTAGAATCGTCCTTAATCAATAAACTGGCATTTACTTCATATACCGGACGCTGATAACGCAAATACACCTTGGCCGAAATATAACCAATTATGGCGGCCGCTACCACCACCGGCCAATACGGAATATAATCCCGCAATAGGGTTTGCAGCATATTTCCCGATCCACCTGAACCGGCTAACTCGTCATCAAATTCGTTATTACCTTCCAAAATCCCTTACTTTAAACTGTTAATAAACAAAAAGAAAATACTTACCGTGCTGGTTATACTGGTCACCAAG
>JBJOFM010000065.1:0-2757 GCA_046048755.1 Bacteroidota bacterium
AATAGATTTCTTATTCGATTGAAATCCAATGATTTAAATAATGTCAAGAACCAAGAGATAAACCTAACAAATCATCAAATATATCCCAATCCTTCGGATGGAACCCTGAATTTCTCAAAGAATGTACATACGGACGAATTAAAAGAGATCACCATATTCAATAATTTGGGTGCTGTAATTCATCACCATATTAACCCTAAAAATACGTTTTCAATTGATTGTTCTTCTTGGTCTGCAGGCCTTTATATAATTTCTGCTCGACATGCAAACAACAACATTATGAACCAAGTTTTCATGGTGAAATAGTAGGATTTTTGTCAAGAAATTGCAAGAAATGGACAAATTCAATATCTTTTATGTCGTTTTTCTAACCTGAGACAACTATCAATCAACATTTTGTGTCTATTTTCACAACAAAATTGATGTATCTCAATTTAAAACAACAAAACCAACCATGAAAAACTTAACCCTAGGATTTCTATTTGCAGCGCTTTTTGGAATTTTTCAAAGTGCTACTGCGCAAAATACACCTCGTTTTTCAACGTCTGTAAATAACAACTGTTTAAAAACCACAGCAGAAGCATTTGGTACACTAACCAAAGATTCCTGTGCTACCGTAACTTGGTATAGCAACACTCCTGGAACAACAAGCTACACCAATATTGGCTCTGGGAATAGATTGGTTTATTCGTGGTCGAAAGCCGGCACCTATAATTTATGCGCCAAATTGGTAAATCTTTGCACCAAATTCGATACGGTAATTTGTAAAACGATTACCGTAGTTGCCTGTGATTGCAAATTAGAAGCAGACTTCACAGCCATTGGCGATTGCAAAAAAATAAGCTTCTCCAGCAAAATCAATGTTTCTGGAGCAACAATTAAATGGTTTTTTGGTGATAAAACCTACGGTTCTGGGGCTACTACTACGAAATCCTACGTAAAAGAAGGAATATACAAAGTATGCATGGTAGTGACTATTAAAGATTCTACCGGGAAAATTTGCAGCACGGAAGTATGCAAAGAAATTAAAGTATCATGCGGCAAGCCCTGCGAATTAAAGGGCGACTTTAAATTTGGAAGCGGAAGAAATGGTGAGGTTAGATTTAACGCATCCAGCAATTCAGGGTATTATTATTCGTGGGATTTTGGTGATGGCACTAAAGGAAAAGGCAAAGATCCCCTACATCGATATACAAAAGCAGGCGTTTATACCGTTTGTGTTACTATCGTAGATAAATTGGAGAAATGTAAAATCAAGATTTGTAAAAAAGTTGAAGTTGGAAACCCATGTAAATTGGTTGGGAACTTTAGCTTTAAACAAGTAAACGACTCTACGTTTAAGTTTTTAGCTTCTTCATCCTCCACCGCAACTTATTACTGGAATTGGGGAGATGGAACCACATCAACGGGAAAAGACCCTCAAAAAATCTACAAAAAGCCTGGTATTTATACAGTTTGTGTTAAAATTTACTCCACCACAAGCAAATGCTTTATTTACGTTTGCAAGAAAATCGAAGTTAAAGCACCCATAACTAAAAAACCATGCGTTTGGCCTTCAACTTTGGCTGTTGGATTTGCCAACAAATGCAACAATTACACATTCGAACTATCTAACCTGTCCAATATCGATAGTTGCTTTACCTATCAATTATCATTATACAATATTAAAACCGGAAAAGAAGAAATTTTAGCCTATGACCGTTTGGCATCAAGCACTATTGCCGATACCGGTAAATACGCCATTATTGGAAAATTCATCAATAAATGCACCGGTTGCGATACTCAGATTTACAAGATTTTCAATGTAGAATGTAAACCTACAACCACCAAATGCAATTGGTCTAACGCTGGTTTTGGATACAGCAATAAGTGCAACAGTTACACGTTTGAAGCCAATAATCTAGGATCCGCACCTTGTTGGAAATACCAATTTAAAATTGGCAATAATGCAGGAACTTCTACGTTGTTAACCCCAGGCAGATTGGCCACTTATGAATTTAAGGAAAAAGGCTATTACAACGTATGTGCGAAGTTCTATGATTCCTGCAACAAATGCGATACTTGGGTTTGCAAAACGGTTTATGTAGACTGTGTGCCTTGCGTTGCGCAAGCAGCATTCACGGTTGACTCCGTTTCAACTACCGGCAGAATGTATGTTACAAACAAGAGTACAGGCGCTAAATCCTATTATTGGTCGTTTGGTGATTCCACCTTCAGCAAAGACAAAACTCCGGGTAAAACATATTCTACTTCAGGCACCTACTATGTATGCTTAGTTGCCTATGACTCTTTGAGCAAATGCTCAACAGTGTACTGCACAACAGCAAAAGTGGTTAAGGGTAGAAGTCAGGCTTCCGTTTCTGAACTAGCTAATAATAATATTACCACTTACCCCAACCCTACCGATAATGGCTTCTGGATTGAGTCCAAAAACACAGATATTCAATACAGAATCATAAACGTTAATGGCAGCGTAATACAGACAGGTAAACTCAATCAACCAAAACTTTGGATATCATCCAACCATTGGGCTAACGGACTCTACTTTATTCAACTGGAAGAAAAATCCGGATTGATTAATCAGCAAAGCATCGTTATACAGCACCCATAAGTTATATTGCAATACCGTAACAAGAAATGCATCACCTACACAATTTTAAAAAATACATACTTTTTTGGGCTTTAGTAGTGGTTTCAACTGCTTCTAAAGCCCAAAATATTCCAAATTTCGATTTTTCGACTTGGGTTAAAACTTCC
>JBJOFM010000066.1:0-9562 GCA_046048755.1 Bacteroidota bacterium
GCCGAAAGCAGAGTAGATTTTCGTGAATTAATTAGAAAGTATGCCGATGAATTCAAAGTAAAAATTGAGATGAGGCATATTAGCTATCGGGAAGAGGCTTCTAGACTCGGTGGCACAGGGGTTTGCGGTAGAGAGTTGTGCTGCAGCACATGGTTAACAGATTATAAACAAGTGAATACAGGAGCTGCTCGTGTGCAAAACCTCAGTATCAACATGGAAAAACTCTCTGGCCAATGCGGTCGTTTAAAATGCTGTTTGAATTACGAACTCGACCAATACGTAGAAGCAATTGACACGTTTCCGAAGGCGAAGGTGGTGAAGATCGAAACCATTAATGGCGTTGCCTATGCTAGGAAAACCGATATTCTTAAACGTTTAATCTGGTTCTCCTATGAAGACAGTCAAACTTGGGTTGCCTTGGAAGTAGATAAAGTAAATTCCTGCATGGAGGAAAACAGACAAGGGGTAAAAGTTGCGTCCCTGCAAGATCTTGCTCCTGCTAGTGCCGTTTTGGAAAATGTAGGAAAACCCGTAGTTGAAGACTCCGTAGATTTTATCGGAAACGATGAGTTATTAAAACGTGACGATGAGTTCCGTACCGATCGATTAGGAAATGGAGGTCAAAAAAATCCTAGAAATAATCGCAACGATAACCGCAGAGATTTCAAACAAAACCGCGATAATCGAAGAGAAAACAGACCAGGAGATAGGCCATATCAAGGAGATCGACCCAATAATCAAGGCGAAAGACCGAATCGAGATAATCGACCAAGAAATCCGGAAAATAATGATACTAGAAGGCCAAATCCGGAAAATCGAGATCGAAATAATTCGCGTCCAGGAGATCGTAACAGACCGAATACTCCGCAACGCGATTCATCCCAATCGAATACTCCCCAGAATCATAGGCCGAAACCCAATCCCAATCGTTCAGGTAATTTTAGAAATAACCCAAATAGAGGCGGGAATGAAGGGGCAAATAATGCAACGCCACCGGAGAATAAGGAGTAAAACTAAATAATTGACTAATATGTTCCTTTCAAACATCGTACGTTAATCGATGCATTGGGAGGTAATATATAACAATTGGTTTGCATCGAAAGGATGGAATGCGGCTGAGTTTCAAAAAGAAACAGCTCAAGCCTATTTTCAGCATAAAAACGGAATAGTAAACGCTCCAACGGGAAGCGGAAAAACCTATTCAATAGCTATACCAGCAATTATCGACGCATTCATGAAAAAACGATCCAACAAGGGATTGTTTCTGCTGTGGATTACGCCTTTAAAAGCATTAAGCAATGATATCGCTTCCGCTATTGAAGCTGCTGCAACAAACATAGATTCTGGTTTTACGGTTAAAGTTAGAACCGGCGATACGGATGTAAAATCTAGAAAACAAATTAAGGATAAACCGCCGTCGTGTTTGGTCACAACTCCAGAAACGGTTCATTTGCTTCTGAGCTCAAAACATTATGCGGATTATTTTAAGAATTTAGAATTGGTGGTGGTGGATGAATGGCATGAATTAATTGGCTCCAAGCGCGGAGTCCAAGTAGAATTAGCACTCGCCCTCTTTAAATCGTTACAACCCTCGATGAAATGTTGGGGAATATCAGCTACTATTGGAAATTTGACTCAATCCTTGGAGGTATTATTGCCGCAGCAGTTATACAATTCTTCGCCGTTATTAGTTAGACACGAGAAGCCAAAGGAAATTGAGTTTATCACAATATTACCCGATGAAATTGAACGATTTCCTTGGAGTGGACATATAGGATTATCGCTGTTACCTAAAATTATACCCGTAATTAATAAGTCGAAAACAACATTGATTTTTACAAATACTCGGGCGCAAAGTGAAATTTGGTATCAAAATTTGTTAGATCAATGCCCTGAACTAGCGGGAAGAATGGCCATTCATCACGGTTCGTTAGATCCTGAAGTTAGACATTGGGTAGAATATGCATTGCACAATGAGCAACTCAAGGCGGTTGTATGTACAAGTAGTTTGGATTTGGGGGTCGATTTTAGACCGGTGGATACGGTAATTCAAATAGGAAGCCCTAAAAGTGTAGCTCGGTTTTTACAACGAGCAGGAAGATCCGGACACGAACCAAACAAACCCAGTAAAATTTATTTCCTACCTACGAATAGTTTAGAAATTATAGATGCCATTGCCTTAGGAAAAGCGCTGGATCAAGCGTTCGTTGAAAAGAGAAATCCTGTGGAGCAACCCATGGATGTGTTACTTCAGTTTCTAACTACTTTAGCCGTTTCCGACGGATTTAATCCAGAAAAGATTTTTCAATTGTTGGGTAAAACTTACGCATATAAAAATTTAAGCCAGCAAAATTTTCTATGGGCGATAACCTATTTAACGGGAAATATGCAGGTATTGGCTTCGTATGATGAGTTTAAGAAATTGGTTTTCGACTCCAATACGGGTACCTATGCAATTCAATCACGAAGAATCGCCATGCTCCACAGAATGTCCATTGGAACCATAGTTTCCGATTCAAGTATTTGGGTGAAACAGTTAGGTAAAAGTGTTTTAGGTACAATTGAAGAATACTTTATTTCAAAATTGAAGGAAGGCGATGCCTTTGTGTTTGCAGGCAGAGTATGGTCGTTTGTTAAGTTGGAAGGGAATACAGCCTTAGTTAAAAAATCGGAAAGCAAATCGGCAACAGTTCCAAGTTGGATGGGGGGAAGAATGAGTTTAAGTTCCGAAATGTCTCATTTAATTAGACAGACAGTTTACGAATTAGGAGAGCACTTTCATGCTGGAGCTCAGAATAACCTGAAAAAAGAAACTTCTGTGTTGATGCCCTTGGCAGAAACGCAAAACAAACGCAGTTTACTCCCATCTCCCGATGAATTACTTATTGAGAAATTCACTTCAAGGGACGGATATCATCTATTTGTATACCCCTTTGAGGGCAGAATGGTAAACGAAGGGATGGCCATGTTGTTCGCTTATCGATTAGCAAAAATTGAACAAGCGAGTTTTAGTATTGCGATGAATGATTACGGTTTTGAGCTTCTATCGGCTAATGAAATTCCGATAGAGTTAGGCTTAGAATTAGATCTGTTAAATATTGAAGAAATTGAGCAGGATTTAATTGATTGTGCAAACTTCTCCGAAATGTGTAGTCGAAGATTTTCTGAAATAGCAGTTATATCCGGATTGTTAAATAGAGGCACACCATCAAAACAAATAAAAAGCAAACATCTACATGCATCGGCTAAGTTGTTTTTTGAGGTATTTACCGAGTATGATTCTGAGAATTTACTCTTAGAACAAGCGAAAAACGAGGTTTTTCAACTACAATTAGATTACAATCGAATCGTTACAGCGTTTAAACGGATTGCCTCGAAAGAGGTTAAAGTAATTGAAATTAAAAAACCAACACCCTTTTGTTTTTCCTTGCTTGTTGATCGATTGCGCGAACAACTGAGTAATGAGAAACTGGAAGATCGGATTGCGGCTATGTTACAACTGGCGGAATGAACTTAGTTAATTCGTTTAACTCGTTTTAATTCCAAACTTCCATCGCTTTTGCAATAAACGTAAAGAATTAGTTTACTACTTTTTGTAGGTAACTGTTTCTTAACAGCATTGGTCATCAAAATACAAGGTTTAAACGTTGGTGTGATGGCAAAGGGCATTGAATTATATCCAGCGACAGATTCACAGGTGGGTATAGTTGAAGTAGCAGTGCCACCGCTAGGTCCAGCGGTAGCTGGTGCAATGGGTGCTCCACTTTGAGGAGTACCACTATTACTTTCTGGATTGGAAGAATTTGCAGTGGCTGATTTAGTTTTTACAGGAGCAGGTGTGGGTTTAGCCCCAGCAAATGGTATATCCCGTAATTCAACGATTTTTCCACTCCAATTTCCTGGATTTGCTGCGAAAGCAGTATTTTCAACGTAAACACCGTGGGTGAAATCTTGTACTGCCTGACTATAACTAGAATTACTAACCAGTAAGGCCGATACGATAGCGATTGGAGCAAATATTTTTTTCATGGCAATCAAATTTACATGTTTGTTGCCAAATATTATGCCAAATCCATGTTAATGACTGAGATACATGCTTTTCTGCTTGTATAAATCACGGAAAGTTGGATCTTTTAGATCATTAATAAATACAATGGCCTCTCCAGTACTTTTCATTTCTGGACCCAGTTCTCTGCTCACACCAGGGAATTTATTAAAGCTAAATACAGGCTGTTTAATTGCATAACCGGCGGGTCTTTCAGGAATGATAAAGTCTTTTATTTTACTTACTCCCAACATCACCTTGGTAGCCATATTTACATAAGGAACATCATAGGCCTTACAAATAAATGGCACCGTTCTAGAGGCTCTTGGGTTTGCCTCAATTACGTACACCTTCTCGTTTTTAATGGCAAACTGGATATTTAATAAACCTCGAATATTAAGAGCACGTGCTATTTTCGCTGTGTATTCTTCCATTTGTTGTTTAACCGAATCGCTCAAAGAAAATGGAGGAAGTACGGCACTTGAATCCCCTGAATGGATCCCAGCGGGTTCAATATGTTCCATCATACCAATAATATGAACATCCTCACCGTCACTTATACTATCGCTTTCCGCTTCTTCTGCCCGATCCAAGAAATGATCGATTAAAACCCTGTTTCCTGGTAGATCACCCAACAATTTTACAACGGCCTTCTCTAGGTCTTCGTCGTTAATAACGATGACCATTCCCTGTCCGCCCAATACATAACTAGGTCTAACCAACACAGGATATCCAACTTCATTGGCTATTCTAATCGCCTCATCTGCATCGATTGCAACACCGTATTTGGGATAAGGAATCTCCAATTCGGCCAGCATATCGGAGAACCTTCCGCGATCTTCGGCAATGTCCATATTGTCATACGAAGTGCCAATTATTTTAATTCCTTTTTCGTGGAATTTTTCCGATAATTTCAAGGCTGTTTGCCCGCCTAATTGAACAATAATACCTTCGGGTTTTTCATATTCAATTAGTTCAATCAAATGTTCCCAATATATCGGCTCGAAGTATAATTTATCGGCCATATCGAAATCCGTACTTACTGTTTCGGGATTGCAATTAATCATAATGGCCTCGTAACCCGCCTCCCTAGCCGCGAGAATACCGTGAACACAAGAATAATCAAATTCTATTCCTTGACCGATTCGATTAGGACCTGATCCAAGTACAAACACCTTTTTCTTATCGGATCGAACACTTTCGTTTTCACCATCAAAGGTTGAATAGAAGTAGTTTGTGGGTGATGGAAACTCCGCACTACAAGTATCAACCATTTTGTAAACACGAGTAATTCCCAACTCTTTACGCTTATTGTAGACCTGTTCGGCTGAAGTATTTCCTCCCATTAACCAAGCAATCTGTTCATCGGAAAACCCTTTTTCCTTTGCTTGTTTTAACAATGATTTCGCAATGTTATCGGGATTATATCGTCGAATCTCAGTTTCGGTTTTAACCAAATCGTTTATCTGTTCTAAAAACCACCGATCTATTTTGGTAATCTTTTGAACACTGCTGATTGGGACACCCAAGGCTAAAGCATCTTTTACTTGAAATATTCGGTTCCACGATGCATGTTCTAATCCGTGAATTAATTCCTCTAAATTCCTACTCACTTTTCCATCAGCACCTAAACCATGCCTGCTAATTTCTAAACTTTGACAAGCCTTTTGTAATGCTTCTTGGAAGCTTCTTCCTATCGCCATTACTTCACCCACACTCTTCATTTGGAAACCAAGTCGCGTTTCCGCACCAGGGAACTTATCAAAATTAAAGCGAGGTATTTTAACGATTACATAATCGATAGCAGGTTCAAAAAATGCACTGGTTGTTTTGGTAACGGGATTAGTAAGTTCGTCCAAGTAATAACCGATAGCTAACTTGGTTGCAATTTTCGCAATGGGATAACCGGTTGCTTTGGAAGCCAGTGCGCTACTTCTACTTACTCGAGGGTTGATTTCAATGGCAATGATGTCTTCATCTTCCGGATTAACTGCAAATTGAACGTTACAACCACCCGCAAAATCACCCATACTTCGCATCATTTTAAACGCCATATCGCGCATTCGTTGGAATGCCGTGTCGCTTAAAGTCATTGCCGGTGCCACAGTAATGCTATCTCCGGTGTGAATTCCCATAGGGTCAAAGTTTTCTATCGTACAGATTACGGCGATATCATCCTTTTTATCCCTTAATAATTCAAATTCGTATTCTTTCCAACCCAATACTGCCTGTTCTACTAGGACTTCGTGTACGGGTGATGCTTCCAACCCACGCTGCAAAGCGGCATCAAATTCTTCCTTTTTATATACGATGCTTCCACCAGTACCACCTAAGGTGTAACTGGGCCTAATTACAATGGGAAATCCAATTTTTTGAGCAATTTCTTTACCTTCTAGGAAACTATTGGCGATTTGACTCTTAGCTACACCAACACCCAGTTCAACCATTAATTGTCTGAACTTTTCGCGATCTTCCATTTTGTCAATCGCTTCAATATTAACTCCGATGATTCTGCAATGGTATTTCTCCCAAATTCCCAATTCATCGCATTCTTTTGCCAAGTTTAATGCAGTTTGCCCCCCCATGGTTGGTAATACAGCATCAATCGGTTGTTTTTGGGAGTGCTCTAATAAGATTTTTTCAATACTCTCAGGGGTTAAGGGCTGTAAATACACATGATCGGCGTTGATTTTATCCGTCATGATTGTCGCTGGGTTAGAGTTAATGAGTGAAACGATTATGCCTTCTTCGCGTAAACTTCTAGCAGATTGTGAGCCGGAATAGTCAAATTCACAAGCTTGACCGATGATAATTGGCCCACTGCCAATGATAAGAACGTGTTTGAGAGAATTGTCTTTAGGCATATATCCAAAAATTGCACAAAGTTAGGCTATCGAGGATACATTTGAATGGTTAAGTTTAGTAAAATGATAATTTTGGTGATTTACTAAACTTATGCAAATCGCAAAACCAAGGGTAAAAGCAAATATTCAAGGAAAAATAAAATCCAATAGAACTTATAAAATTTCTTTATGGATTCTTGAGAATCAAGGTTTGTTTTTTTCGATTTTGTGTAAAAGAGAAATAATAAAATGCTGTGGATTATCAACATCCATACGGCGGAATATGGATTTAAATTAGGAACAAAGAACCAAATAGTTCCCATAAAAACATAGGTTAAGGCAATTAAATTGGTTCCCAACGTGAGTGCCTTATTCTTGCTAAAGGTAGCCGCCAATGTTTTAACGTTAAATTGTTTATCTCCATCGGTGTCGGGAATGTCTTTAAACCATGCAATTCCAATACTAAAGCAGGTGATAAAAACGGTTAGAGGGAGTAGCCATGGAAATGTAATTATGGAAATATTATAATTGAAAATGCGAATAAAATGCAAAGCTATTCCAATATTAATTAGCGGTCCTCTTACCAAAGCAATGGCCAAGGATGCCCAAGAATATCGTTGTTTCAATCGAATAGGGGGCAGCGAATAAACAGCGCCAATTCCTGCAATTACCGTAATTAGATAAAAAAGAAATATATCATTAAAATAAGCAATCGTTAATGATAAAATTAATGCTATTATCACGATGATTTTGGCCTCTTTAATGGATAATTCACCTGTGATTATGGGAAGTGTTGGCTTGTTTATTCTAT
Source organism: Bacteroidota bacterium (assembly GCA_046048755.1). Taxonomy (GTDB): domain Bacteria; phylum Bacteroidota; class Bacteroidia; order NS11-12g; family UBA955; genus JAGKXC01. Next base: position 7,700 of record JBJOFM010000066.1, read on the forward strand.
CTATTTCAATATCGGTAATCTGATTGAGTCCAGTAATAAAAATATTGCATAAAAGACAGGCTATGAGGGTTGGAGTTAGTACATTGAGATAGAATTCTAACGAATGCATCAAGTTGGGTATAAATCCAATTCGTTTTTCCGAAAAATCATGGGTTATTATTTTTGATACAATTTCGTCATGTTTTTCAATGGAAAAAATTACCAATAAAAAAATTGAAATAATACTTAATGCACTTCCAATAATGGTATGAGGTCTTGAAAATTTCCAAATAATTCTAGGGTTTAGAATATTCATATTCAAATAAACAACTAATTCAAGTTTTTTGTGTTAGTTTGGATAATTCTAAATTTCTTTAGTGTCGCAATTCGTAATTTATTTAGTCTTTATTCTAGTTCTGGTAATACTGGCTGTCTTGTTTATGCGTAAGGCAAGCGGATATCATTTTTATATTAAGAAGTCGTTACATATTTCTGCCATTTTAATGTGTGCGCATGCTTCCATATACCTGCCTACATTGCCATTATTTATCATTGTTTCCCTAGTGTTCATATTGCTATCGTGGGCTATTTTCAAGGGCTTTTTATCTGATCCAATTTCAAAGGAAAAGGAATGGGGGGTGCTTTATTTTGTTGGGGTTTTTGCTGCGATGTTGATGATAATAATCATTAAAAATCAACAAGAGTTGCGAGTTGTTGCCGCTTTTTCATTGACAATCCTAGCGATTTCCGATGGATTTGCCGGAGTATTTGGTAGAGCGGTATCAAATTCATGGAGAAATAAAGGAAATGGCTTGATAAATGATCCGGTTATTTCATTTCCGTCTAACAATAAATCAGTAGTAGGTTTTTTAGTTTTTGTCTTTTCATGCATTCCGATAATCGGCTACTTTTTAAAACAGTTTTCAGACTATGGATCAACAGAGATATTCGTTGCATCGTGTACATTGTCTTTATTATTGGGAATAACGGAATTTATCTCAAAAAAGGGCTCGGATAACCTTACGGTAACCTTTTTTGCTTTTTTGTTATTGCATTGGCTTACCAAAAACCAATTTGAAAATGCTTTTATGTACGATGCCAACACAGTTTTTATCATAGGAACTGGATCTATGTTTGTGTTGGTTGGGTTATATAAAATGAAGTTTCTAACGTTTTCAGGTTCCTTAGCGGCTTGGTTATTGGCGTTTGTAGTGGTAATATTGGTTAATCAATCGCTGTGGCCATTGTTGATTTTTCTATTATTGGGGTCGATCTTGGGTAAGTTACCCGTTAAAAATATTGTATCGGATGATAGATTTCAAAAACCAAGAAATGCAACCCAGGTTTTTGCAAATGGCGGCATAGTACTGTTGTTGGGTATTTTAGCGTGGGGAGGGTCTGTTTTAGGGTTTTCGATATTCAATCACAGTGAGTTACAGAAACTAATGTTGGTTTCGGTAGCGGTTTGTATGGCAGATACAGCAAGTAGCGAATTGGGTTCTCGGTATGGAGGTACACCATTGGATATTTTAACGCTAAAATCGTTGGAAGCGGGTGTATCTGGTGGTGTAACTTGGATTGGGTCAGCTTTTGGATTGTTAGGTTCTTTGACTATTGTACTCATAGGTTACACCCAGTGTTTTATGAATTTTTGTGAATTAATTTCCTATGTGCTATTGGGTTTTTCGGGTATGTTGTTAGATAGTTTTCTGGGCGCTAAGTTCCAGTATAAAGAATTAATACATGGTCGATGGCAGGATGCACAAAATAAAAATGCTGTTAGTAAAACGAAAGGCCTGAGTTTTGTTACTAACAATATGGTAAATTTTATTTCTAACATATTAATAGTCTTTTTATTAATGTGTTTTTATTGGTTGTTTTAAA
>JBJOFM010000067.1:0-17382 GCA_046048755.1 Bacteroidota bacterium
CAAAGGAAAAAGCGTTACAAAGGTTTCCGCAATGGCAAAATACTATGCGTCTGAAGTTAGTGTAAAATGCGCCAATGAAGCCGTTCAAATTTTCGGTGGATACGGATATACGAAAGATTTCCCCGTAGAGAAATTCTACCGTGACTGTAAGTTGTGCACCATTGGTGAAGGCACAAGCGAAATCCAAAAATTAGTAATTAGCCGAAACGTACTAAAAGCGTAATTTTATTTTGGAAAATAAAAAGTAAAAAATTATCTTTGTAACCCTAAAAAAAGAAAGTATAATGCTGATTCTAAACGTTAAAGAAAGCGACTCTCTGGAAAAAGCACTAAAGAAGTACAAGAAAAAGTTTGAAAAAACTGGCGTTGTTAAAGAATTACGCTCTCGTCAAGCCTTCGAAAAACCCTGTATTACCAAGCGTATGCAGAAAATTCGTGCCGCTTATCGCCAGAAAATGCAATCTCAAGAGGTTGTAGGATAATTACCTGTACAGTCACATTTTATGTATATAAAAAGCCATCCTTTGGATGGCTTTTTTCTTTTACTTTGAGCAATATCACCTCCTCTAAATTTCAATGAACAACCAAGAATCACTGCTAAAGCAACTCTCCCAGCAATACTTGGTTTATTTAGAGAAAACAAAACGGATGTCCATTCATACCGTCACAGCGTATCAGTTGGATTTAACGCAATTTTTACTATTCTTGGAAGGAGAAGCTATCGAAGATCCAAAACAAATTAAATCAAGCATTATTCGTTCCTTTATGGCTCAAATGCTGGAAGAAAACCTCACCCCCAGATCCGTACATCGTAAAATTTCTTCCATACGCGGTTGGTTCAAATTCATGCGTAAACACGGAATTTTAACTTCAGATCCCATGGCCAAAGTCCTGCTTCCGAAGATGCCTAAAACTCTGGTAAAAGATATTCCAGCCACCGATTTAATGAATCTCTTTAATCGCTTCCCTTGGAATGAGCAAGAAAACGGTGACAGAGACCGACTCCTACTGCTGCTTTTTTATACAACAGGCATGCGACTAAGCGAGTTAATCAATTTAAAGGTGTCAGATATCGACTTCTACCGCGGATCGCTAAAAGTACTGGGAAAACGCAACAAAGAAAGATTAATTCCCATACACCCTGAAACCAGTGACATGCTTAAGGACTATCTTTCCAACCACCAATTCGCGAATCAAAACCCAAAAATAGAATTAAAAAGCAATAGCAATGCCCAGCAAAATGCCAGTACTAGCAACTCTATCAAAACCAAATTCCTATTTCAACGAACCAACGGAGAAGCGCTTTATCCCATTTATGTATACCGACTTGTAAATAAGTACCTAAAGTTGTTTTCACATGCTTCCAAAACATCTCCCCACGTACTAAGACATTCCTTCGCTACCCACATGCTCAACAATGGAGCCAATCTATTAGCGATAAAAGACATTCTAGGCCATGCTAATTTGAGCGCAACCCAAGTTTATACCAAAAATTCTTTTGAAAAATTAAAGAAAATTCACCAGCTACATCCAAGAGAATAAGCACCTGATAATACCAAGAATAAGTACCTAGAAATACCAAGAATAAGCAATTTCGTTGAATTGTTTCAAAGACCAATAATTCCTCCTATTAATTAAATCACACCCCCCGATAGAAACGCAAACCACCATAGAAATTGAATCATTATTCTCTGCCAAAAGGATGATTATTCACCCAATTGAACTAGTCGATGGTTGCTAAAACCTTCAATTCAATGGCAATGGGGGTTGGCAAGCAGTTAATTTCCAAGGTTGTTCTGCACGGTGGATTTTCAGAAAAATACTCCGCCCATAATTTGTTATAGGCTGGAAAATCATCCTTCATGTTTGTTAAGAATACAGTAACATCTACAATTTTATCCCAACTACTGCCGGCATCTTCTAAAATCCAACGTACATTTTGAAACACACTGCGAACTTGGGTTTCAATGTCATAACTCACAATTTCACCCAAATCATTCAATTCTACTCCGGGAATCTTTTTTGTTCCGCGTTCCCGTGGTCCAACACCACTTAAATACAACATATTCCCAACACGTTTTGCGTGAGGATACAAACCCACTGGCTCAGGAGCCTTACTGCTATTAATTCCGTCTGTCATTGTTTATTGATTAAAAAAAATCGTTTCAGGTAAATTAAGGTAAAATCAAGATAACACATCCTTTAATTCCATGCGATGTTTCCAAGCAAGACGCTTTCAATTGCATCTGCTGTTCTCATTTACTATTTCACAAAAATTTCGAACACAAATTTAGAGAACATTTTATAAGCTGCAAATTAAGAATGACAACTTAGGTGTAACATATTTGGAGGACAAATTAGGTGCAACAAATTAAGAACAACCAACCACGCACTACTTCTTTTTAGGTGCTGGTGGAGGCCAAACATTTCCCTCGTATTTTGTAACCGGTCTTTTAGGTGTTGCAGGAGCATTGGCATTGGACCCAGTTTGAGTTCCCGCACCCTGTCCTGTTGCCGTTTGTCCAGCTCCATTTTTAGTCGGAGCACCTGTTGCACCGGTACCATTTCCAGCTGCAGATCCCGTTGAACCCGCTCCGCCAACTCCCGTCTTAGGCGCCTTAACAGCAGGCCATCCAATTGGGGTCTTATACAATACAACTCCAAAGTTATTGCCTTGAGCTTCCATTGCCCCAGCTACGGCTATTCTCCTATTATTATGCGAAAACTGTGCACATTGAGCATTTGAAACAATTCCTTTGAAAATTGCAACACAATTCCCAGTTTCCACGTTCCAAACGCGTGTTTCGCCATCATTACAGGCACTAACTACGTATTTTCCATCCTTAGAGAAATGCACGCTATTTATTTTCCATGTATGACCTTCAAACTTCTTTACAATCGCACCAGTTGCCACATCCCAAACAATCACGGTCTTATCCAAACTTCCACTGGCCATTAATTTCTTATTGGCACTTAAGTCTAAACTTGTCACCCCTGCGGTATGCCCCTTGTACGATCTAACAACCGTTCTCGCAAAATCAACCACCTCAATATCCGCTGCATTACTAGCAATTACATACAACTGCTTAGTTCCCGAAGACAACAAAAAATCATTGATCGGCTTACCGTAACTTATGAATTTAGGCTTCATATTATTTAATGGCTGAGCAATGTCGTACATACGTAATGTTCCATCTAACGACGAAGTATATGCATATTTACCAGCCCCATCAAAACGAACAGCGGTTACCGCATCCTTATGATCTTCTGTCCGAAAAACCAATTCTCCCGAATTCAAATCATGCACCCTAAAACCAAAATCCTTAGATCCACTTCCTAACCATTTGCCTTCTTTATCAAATGCCAATGTGGTAACTGCTGAGCGATAACCTGTGAAATTTTTCACCGCAGTACCTGTCCCGGCAACCGAATCCAACTGATATACAATTACTCTATTATCCCAACCACCCGATGCCATCAGTTTACCATTGGAGGAATAAGCCACAGCATTCACATAATTGCTGTGTCCCATGATTTTTTGTTGAATAACAAAACCACTATCAATCACAATTGGAGATGCTGGCGGTGGAGTAGGTTTTTTCGACTGAGCCTGAAGAGTCGAACTCCCTGACAACGAAGCTATTACCACTATTGGAGCAAAGGCAATTCCAAAGGATCGATGCAAGAATTTCATAATAATCAAATTTAATTCAAATTAACTAATATTCAGTTGTTTGTGGAAAATCTCGTTAAAAGAACTCTAATCTTCGACAATCCCTTTAACTACCTTCTCCGAAAAACACACCCCAAAACGCTCAAGTTCTTTCAAAACGATTGAATACCAACGCTTTCCCCATGGAATCGCAACACCTGCTTCCGTCTGATCACCATCCAAATAAGCAACTAAACCAATAGCCAAAGGCAGACCCACCGTTTTCGACATGGCCGTCCTGTCTCCACCCTCACCAACTACTTGTAAACTGGAAGTAATTATCTTCTTGTTTCCCTTATCATTAACTAACGCGAAACGATGATGCATCACCACTTCGTCCCTATCATGCTCATTCAACTTCCAACAAACCAACAACAACCTCTCAAGAAACTGAGCGGCTGTTTTCCCCTTAAACCAACGAGGATCCGACTCAACTTTTGCAAACCAAAAATCGTTTTCTCCCAGCGGTAACCAATCTAATTTATCCAATACCGCAGTATCAATAGCATACTCCTTAACCAAATATTCAACCCACATTTTTTTATTCTCAAAACCGGTCACATACAAAAACGCTTTTTGAGCAGAATCTACATAATCCGGAAAACAAATATCAGTGCTAGTCAAATTAGCTAAAATTAGCTGCTGCCAAGCTTTGCAATAACCACTTCTACGCAAGGTACCACGCAATAACTTATCGGTAGCATCTAGCCCATAAATGGCCGAATAACCCAAACTATCTCGGTTAGCATACACATCAAACTCACCAATTCCTGAAATACTTATAGATTCCGCTTTCTCGAACAATTCCAATGGTGATATTTTCACAACCCTTCCTTCCTCACGATAAATACTATCACTCCCTTGTCCGGCAAGAATCACATTGGTAGGATTCCAAGAGAATTTATACCCCCACGGATTTTCTGTACAATCTTCTTGGTATACCAATCCTCCACAATGACTTTCAAAGGAGATTATTTTCCATCGCTCATCCGGAGGCAAACCCTTATTCTCATGATCAATAGAATCTAAAATTGCATTTGCCGATAGATGATCAATACCTGGATCCAAGCCCATCTCATTCATCAATAAAACGCCTTTTTCCTTAGCCAAGGCATCCAAACCCCTCATTTCTTCTGATATATAAGATGCGGTAAACACGGAGACCCCACTGTTTATTGCCAGTTTTGCCACAATCACATGTAAAAATGGTGGCAACAAACTCACAACCACATGGTGCTCACCAATGATTGATTGCAATATTTGTTCATCCGTAACATCAACCTGCTTCAGTGTAACTCGATCATTCAATGCAAATGAATGTTGTAATCGCGTAAAATCTTGATCGCAAACCGTCATATACCACCCACGATCATCGCATTTAACCGCCAAATACTCTATCAAGTAACCAGCACTCCTACCTGCACCTAAAACTAAAATATGCATCAAGTTGCCCCCATTTTTTGCTGCCTAACCGCTTCATACATTAACAAAGCTGCTGCCACCGAAACATTTAAACTATCTACTTGCCCGTACATCGGAATCTGAATATTCTCAACTTTCCCACGCCAAAAATCCGACACTCCATGATGTTCTGTCCCTACAATAATTACCCCTCCCTTTCCCAATTCTACATCATAGCAGCTTTTAGAATTTTCCATAAATGTGCTGTATAGCGGAACACCTGCATTCAATGCTTTTTCCAACAACATTTCTTTGGATATTTGAATTATTGGAACAGTAAAAACCGCACCTACACTGTTACGAATTACTTGTGGATGCAATAAATCCACCAATCCCTCACATACCAAGACTCCGCGCACGCCAGAAGCATCGGCCGTGCGTAAAATTGCACCTAGATTACCGGGTTTCTCCACCGATTCTACAGCCAACCACAGCTCGTCTTTCCTCGGCAACCAAGCATCAACAAATCTATCATCTTGTTTAAAAACAGCAAGTGCATTAGCCCCTGTTTTCCGAACTACAATTTTCTCCCAAGGCTGACTTGTTAACTCTAACAATTCTGCTTCAGAGCGTAATTCAATTTGCTCAAATAAATCTTCCCAAACAATTCCGTGCTGAGGCTTAGCCAAAGTAACAAGTTGAAATCCGCCGCGAATTGCTGTCCTGATCTCAAAAATACCTTCAACAACAAACAACCCTCTAGATTGGCGAACTTTGCTCTTATCTATCAACAACTGCACTTCTTTCAACCATGGATTCTGATTGCTAGAAATTTGCTTAGGCGTTCGATTCATCAATCCTTTGAAATTAATTGTCAACCCAATGTTGATTTTTCTTCCTACGTAAGAATGCTGCTACAATCAACCCAACCAGACCATTAACAAAAAGCTTATTGGAAACTTCTACCATCATATTTGAAAAAGAACCTAAGTCTGTTCGTTTCACTTCATTGATAGCATAATCTATTTGGTCATTGTCAAAACCCAAAACGCTATAAGTATTTTTTACTTGTTCTATTCGTAAATTTTTTGTTTGATCAATTAATGAAGCATCCACCCAATTCATCAACACAAAATCGGCCAAACCTGAAAACAACAATGCAATCATCAACACGCGAATACAACTTCCAAAAGCCCTCCAAAAACTATAAACCCCAAATCCAACGGCATTTGTGTCGTCAGTTTGTAATGTAAAATAACTTCCTCCGTTTTCCTCCCATATTTTCCTATCGCCTTGTGTTCCAATTACCATGGCTACAATGAGTACAATACCGGTTACCATTCCAAAAGCAGGGGCGTAAACAAACTCCCAAGTTCCACTTTTAAAAACCACCATTTTACTCATAAAAATTAAAACCCCTGCCAATGAGCCCTGCACATAGGATGGAAGTATGCGAAATGTAAAATTCCGTATATTAATCATGATTTGCCTCCATGTAGCAACTATGAATCATAGTACCCTTTATTCTTCCCAACAATTTCTTACCAACAAAAGGCACATTCCAAGCCATTGAACCATTCTTTTTAGGCCCAGTTACTTCCGTGGTTTCTGAAGTACTAAAAAATGTAAAAGTTGCATCTGCTCCAACATTAATCTCATTGGGTTTAACACCAATAAATTCAGCATTTTTCCTTGTTAAAATAGGCAGCCAAGAATCCAACAACTCCTCCCCTAAGGATTCCAACATCATTGGGAACGTATACGATAATGTTGCAGCGCCCCAAGCTGAATAATCAAATTCAACTTTTTTACTTTCAATATCTTCGGGATGATGATTACTGAATACCGCATCAATTACTCCCTCAATTACAGACTGTCTTAACGCCAATCTGTCCTTATCCGAACGAAGCGGTGGAAGTACCTTTAAATTTTCATCAAATCCTAAGACATCTTCATCCAATGCAAACAAATTCAAAACGGGTACGGCAGCTTTCACCATTAATCCCGCTTTTTTTGCGGCCGAAATCATTTGCACAGACTCCGCAGAACTAATACCTATACTTCTCAATTCGGTTTGATTATACTGCGCTAAATGCAAGTCCACTGACAACTCAATCGTCTCTGCAATGCTTGAGATACCCTTCATTCCTAAATGCAAATTCACAATCCCTTCATGAACTTTCCCCTCGGCACTTAGTGATTTATTCAAGGGATAATTTAAATACAACAATCCCAACGAACTACAATATTGCATTAATTTTTGCCTGAGTCCCGCAGAGGCCGATGGATGCAATCCATCGCAAAATGCCGCTGCTCCTACGGACGCCATCTCCGCAACCTCCGCCATTTCTTTTCCGTCCCCATTAACCGTAGCCAAGCCCAAAGGATGCAAGGTAGCACGCTGATTCAAGCCCAATTGCTTTACTTGAGCAATCACCGATTCATTATCCGGCTTGGGTGAACTACCAGCTAATGCATAAACATCCGTAAATCCACCCATTTGAGCCGCTTTTGTATAACTAACAATCGTCTCCTTCCAAGGCTCTCCTGGCTCTGGACAAACCCCAAATGGATCTACCCAACCTGCAGACACCCAATAACCCGTCATATCCAAGTACTCGTTTCCCGAAGACATTAAATTCTCTCCTATTTCCTTTAATTTCCCATCAACCACCAACATGTCCACTACGTTTCTGTGCAATGGATGTTCTGGAGAAAACAATCGAGCATTTTTTATAAAAACCGAATGACTCATTTCAATACAATGTTAAATCTTAACTTTTATTTATCCTTGTTTAACCGATTTATTTTTAAACCACTGCAATACAACCTCCAAGACTAAAAAAATCACCGAAACCCACAAGAAATATTTCCAAGTTTTCTGTGAATTTGATTTATCTGTAGCTTGGCGTAAAGCACCTGCTTCCACCCGTTGAAAATTTAAAATCCCCAATTTCTGAAGGACAAAATCAACATCCGATATTCCTCTCATGGCACTTTCATTTCTCCCAATATTCATAGCTATTAACCTCCCTTCACCCGATGAAACTACATTATAAAATCCGGGAAACTCCGGTTCAGCACCCCAATAAATACCACCAGTCCCTCGCATATCTTGTTGCCATTCTTTAATCCAACTTTTGGGCTTATTCTGTAGGGATTTCTTTTTATCCTCAGTTCCTAAATACGTTATCGTTACCGATCTTTCCTTGTTAGGTTTAATGCCAGGAATTTGCACTATCCCCGAAGATTTCAACAGACCGAACAATGGAAAGTCCCTTTTATTGTTAGACGAAATGACTTCCGTAAAAACGGGCAATGACCAAGGTGATTTCAACCATGCCTCAGAACCTTTATTCAATGCATTAGCCCACAACCAATAACTACCTGTTCCCCAGTTTTTTTGAAGTAGCAATGCAGTCCCATTCTCGCCAACCAAAACAGAATTATAATCTTCAAGATCCGAAAACTGCAACGAATATGAAAAGTTTGGAGTTATTGTTCCGTCATCTGGTAAATCTTTAAAAGCATTTCGAAAAATAGGGTTTGAAAACCCTGTTTTATCAATCAAAAATTCATCCAATTTATTTTTCCCTTTGAGTTGACCGAACGGCGTGGCTACGTTCACCTTACCATTTACAGACACATCATTAAAACACTGAAAAATCACTCCTCCCGCATCCATGTAGTCTTTAAGGGCTGCCATTTCATTGGAATTTAATCCATCGAGCCCAATTAAAACCAGTGACTGATATCCTTCCAATAACTTTGGCACAATGGGCCTAGAAATGGAGGCCATTACTAATGACGATTGTACCGCAAACATGCGCTCAATCTGCGAATTACTGCCGATTACACCAACTTTTAATTTCCATGCTGGAACGGTATGAATAAACAATTTATCATCCCACGGAAAAGCATCCTCAATTTTTTCAATAACAAATCCTTGACCTTCTATTCTTGTTTTATCCGTATTGAGATTCTCTTTCGCATCTTTAAGGGCTATCGGCAATTGAACCTCTGAAGTACCTTCGGCCTGAATTTCCACCTGTTTATTACCCACTACCTTACCCATAGATTTCAAGGAAATGGATGTAGTAGACACCTTGGAACCGTAATTTTTCAATCGAACTATTACGGATGGAACGGAAGCAGAATCCTCGCCCCCAGTAGTAAACGCCGTATCTACAGAAATGTGGTTAATGGCTGCCAATGGATACTGAACCAACTGCCATTCTTCCCCTATTACACCACTTTTATTTGCATGAATTGTATTTGTATCCAGCGCATTTGATGTTGTTCCCTTCAATTTCTCCGGATTCACACCATAGTTAATAATTCCATTTGCTGTGGATTGCTCCAGATCTGTAAAAACTAAAACTTTCGTCCTACTTCTTATCAAGTTGAAGTTAGATTCACCCAATCGAATCGCTTTTTCTACTTGTAATTTCCATTGTACCCAGCCCGAACATTGAACAGTACACGTAATGGTATCAACGATTTCCGAAACCTCTTGGGCCGTTAACCAACCGCTGTAATCATCCGAAGATTGGGTAATGAGACACACCAATTGATCTTGGGGCAAGCCTTTCAAAAACTGTTGAATCTCCGAACGCATTTTTTCAAATGATATCCCTTCTTCATCCTTAACAGCGGCAGACAAGGAATTGTCTACCACCAAAATATATCGATCAAAACCATTTTTAATACCGGCTTTATCGTTACATGTAGGTAAAGCGAATGCCACAATCACACAGAACAGCGCTAAAGTTCTACATAGCCAAATCAGCCAATTTTGTAATTTACGCTGTTGTTGAGCGACTTGTATTTGCTGAATCAATCGATACACTCCTGGGAACGCCAGAACTCGAGTTCGCTGAAAATTAACCAAATGAATGATCAATGGAATTAACAGCAAAAACAAAAACCAAAGAATGTGTGTTTGCTGAAAATTCATAAGACTGCGAATTTACGCAAATATTAACGGCCAAGTGTCTACAACCCTTTGCAAAAATCGCAAAAATGATGTGGCAAAATGGCTGTTAACTACAATTAAAACAAGCCGTTTAAAGTAGACTGTACTTTATTGATAATTTCCGATGCATCATCTGCATTCTCTTGGAAGTCCATATCGTCTACGTTGAAAATAAGCAACTTCCCTTTGTAGGTGGAAATCCAAGCCTCATAGCGTTCGTTCAATCGCTTCAAATAATCTAAGCGAATCGCGTCCTCGTAATCTCTTCCTCGCATTTGAATTTGATGAACCAACTTTGGAATGCCGGCGCGCAAATAAATCAACAAATCGGGTTCTTGTACCTGAGAACTAATACTCTCAAACAAAGATTTATAGTTTTCAAAATCACGCGTACTCATCAAACCCATCGAATGTAGGTTGGGCGCAAAAATATGAGCATCCTCATAAATTGTACGGTCTTGGATTACAGTTTGCTTACCCTCCCTGATTCGCTGAACATTTTGCCATCGAACGTTTAAAAAATAAACCTGGAGGTTAAAACTCCAACGTTGCATATCCTCATAAAAATCGGATATATACGGATTATCATCCATATCTTCCAATTGCATTTCCCAACCATAGTGCTTTGATAGCAAATGGGTTAGAGTAGTTTTACCAGCACCTATATTTCCTGCTATGGCAATGTGTTTGGCCATACTGCAATAATACTATTTAACCCCTGCGCTAACCAACTGAAACCCGAATAAAAGTTTTACACAATTTCCGTAAGACCACCCCCTTCTGTACCTGTTCAAATTGTACCTTTGCATCAGCATGTCATCCTCGGAAAACCCTTCCAAAAACAATACTTCGTCTCCCAAAAAATCCAGTAAAAAAGAACAATGGATTTTATTTAAACGGGTTCTCTCCTTAGCGAAATTCCAACGCAATTGGATGGTTTTTGCGGTAATTCTAACCATCGTACAAAGTGCATTAACTGCTTTTCAGCCCTTTTTATACAAAACAATGATCGATTCGGTTATTGTACCCAAGCAATTTCAATTATTGGATAAATGGGCGATGATTCTCCTTATTTGGTTAATCGCTCAGGCATCCCTGGGCTTTATCAACTCCTATATTGGCGAGAGTATCGGTCAGTCTGTAATTCTTAAAATGCGCCAATTTGTCTACGAACATTTGGTGAAGTTGAAATTAAATTTTTACGACAAGACCCCCGTTGGGACAGCCGTTACCCGAAGTATTTCAGACATTCAAACTATCACCGATTTATTCTCTTCCGGGGTAATTACTATTGCCGGAGATTTGATTCAGATAATTATCATTTTGGGTTGCATGCTCTACATGGACGTTACACTAACCCTTATTTCCCTATCCGTTGTACCCTTATTATTATTTGCAGCCAATCGTTTTCGCAAAGGTATTCGCGATTCTTTCCAGGATGTTAGAACAGAGGTTGCTCGCCTAAACGCCTTTTTACAGGAACGCATTACCGGAATGCAAATTGTGCAACTATTTAATAGGCAAAAAGAAGAAATGCGCCGATTTGACACGATTAATCAAGCACATCGTGATGCTAATATTCGATCGGTTTATTATTATGCCATTTTCTTTCCTATCGTGGAAGTTTTAGTATCGCTCTGTTTTGCTTTTATTGTTTGGTATGGGTCGGGACAACTGGTTCAATCCCACATGCAATTTGGTGAGCTTACTGCTTTCATTATGTTTATTAACTTATTCTTTCGTCCGGTTCGTGCGATTGCCGATCGATTTAACAATATCCAAATGGGCGTTGTTGCCGCACAGCGAATTTTCGAATTGATTGACGCCACTGAATATAAAGAACCAGAAAACACGAATCTAGCCCCTATTTTTCAGGGTAAAATTGAATTTAAAGATGTTTGGTTTGCCTACAACGAGGATAATTGGGTATTAAAAGGGGTTAATTTCACTATTCAACCGGGCCAAACACTTGCTATAGTTGGTTCCACCGGCAGCGGTAAAACAACCATTGCTGGATTAGTAAATCAATTATACTGCCATCAAAAAGGCGAAATATTATTGGATGATTTATCCGTAAAAGACTTGAATCTAACCTCTGTTAGACAGCAAATTGCATTGGTTTTGCAGGACGTTTTCTTGTTTTCCGGTTCGATTAATGACAATATCCGACTTCATCATCCCGATATTGACCTAAACAAAATGAAGGCGGCGGCTGAATCCATTGGAGCTTACGAATTTATTCAAAAATTACCCGGCGGTTTTAACTACAACGTTATGGAACGCGGTATGACCTTGAGTTTAGGACAAAGACAACTTATCTCATTTATACGTGCCCTTGCGTTTAATCCTCGTATCATTTTATTGGACGAGGCAACTAGCTCCATCGATACAGAAACTGAACAACTAATTCAAGCAGCTATTGCTCGCCTATTAGAAGGCAGAACCGCTATTGTTATTGCCCATCGATTAAGTACAATTTCCCAGGCCGATAAAATTATTGTCTTGGAAAAGGGAAATATTATTGAGGAGGGAAACCATGAATCATTGATTGCAGGAAAAGGGCATTACGCCAATCTATATCAAACTCAAATTCAAAGTTGATTTAATTCTTGACTTATACTCTTACCCAGTATCAAAAAAAATGGCTACCAAATTGGTAGCCATTTTTGTATAACAATAGAGATCGATTATGCTTCGGTTTCAACTTCGTCATCCGCAAACTTCGTAGCCATCAAACGATCGTATTCCTCGCGAGATCCAGCAACAACGTGCTCATATGCACGGATACCGGTACCTGCTGGGATTAAGTGACCTACAATTACGTTTTCTTTCAAACCACGCAATTCGTCTACTTTACCCGAAATAGCAGCTTCGTTTAACACCTTAGTAGTTTCCTGGAACGATGCCGCACTCATAAAGCTCTGAGTACCCAAAGAAGCTTTGGTAATACCCTGCAATACATACTGTGCTGTTGCTGGTACTGCATCGCGATACTGAACCGGGCTCATGTCTTGACGACGTAATGCGCTGTTCTCTTGACGCAAATCTTTCAAACTTACAATCTGACCAGCATGCATCACTGCGCTTTGACCTGCATCAGTAACCACCTTCTTATCCCAAATCCAATCGTTTTCGCGACGTAAAGTAAATCTATCTACCAATTCGCTTTCCAAGAAACGTGTATCACCTGGATCCACAATTTCCATTTTCTGCATCATTTGGCGAACGATAACTTCAATGTGCTTATCATTGATTTTTACACCCTGTAAGCGATAAACTTCCTGAATACCATTCAACACATAACGTTGAACTGCTGCAGGACCTTCAATACGCAAGATATCTTGAGGAGTAATTGCACCATCACTCAACGGTTGACCCGCACGAACGTAGTCTCCATCGTGTACCAAAATGTGCTTAGACAATGGCACCTGATAATGCTTAACTTCTCCGTCTTTGGATGTAATAATGATTTCTTGGTTACCACGCTTGGAAACACCATAAGTTACAACACCATCAATTTCAGCAACTACTGCTGGATTGGATGGATTACGTGCCTCAAACAATTCCGTTACACGTGGAAGACCACCCGTAATATCTCGGGTTCTTGTTGCACTACGTGGAATCTTTGCTAAGATATCACCGGCCTTAACCTTGGCTTTATCTTTAGAAACCAAGATGGCACCTACTGGCATGTTGAAGATCTTGATATTATCTTCCCCGCCGTCAACCTTGAACTGAGGAGTACGTGTTTTATCTTTTGTTTCGGTAATTACCAATTCGGATAAACCTGTTTGCTCATCCCCTTCTTCGCGCATATTCACCCCTTCAACGATGTTCTCGAAAGACAAAGTTCCATCGATATCAGAGATAATTAAGGTATTAAATGGATCCCAAGTACAAAGAAGATCTCCTTTTTTCACTTTTTGACCTTCTTTAACCTTCAAATGCGCACCGTAAGGAATATTATAGGTAGTAATAACCGTCTTAGTTTTTGCTTCTAAGATTCTTACCTCACCCGAACGACCTAATACAATTTCAGTATTCTTAGTTTCACCATTTTCGTCAGTTTCAACTTTGGTTACTGTACGCATACTATCCAAACTGATAATACCATCGTATTTAGTATCCAACGTATTTTCTGCCGCGATGTTCATCGCCGCACCACCCGTGTGGAACGTACGAAGTGTTAACTGAGTTCCTGGTTCACCAATAGACTGAGCTGCAATTACACCCACTGCTTCACCCACATTTACTCTGCGACCTGTAGCTAAGTTTCTACCGTAACACAAAGCACAAACACCCGTAAGTGTTTCGCAAGTAAGCACTGAACGAATTTCAACTTCTTCAACACCGGCATCTTCAATCGCTTGTGCGTAAGACTCATCCAATTCCGTTCCAACAGCTGCAATTAATTCGCCAGTTTGAGGATGATACACATCATCCAATGCTGTACGACCTAAAATACGCTCATACAATGATTCGGTTACTTCGTCATTGTTAATAATCGCAGACATATTGATACCACGCAATGTACCGCAGTCATGTTCAGTGATTACTACGTCCTGAGCAACGTCATGCAATCTTCGTGTCAAATAACCTGCATCCGCAGTTTTTAACGCCGTATCTGCAAGACCTTTACGAGCACCGTGTGTAGAAACGAAATATTCCAATACATTCAAACCTTCTTTGAAGTTCGAAATAATTGGGTTTTCGATGGTGTCACCACCGGAATTACCGGTATTTTTCTGAGGCTTAGCCATCAAACCACGCATACCGCCCAACTGACGAATCTGTTCTTTAGATCCACGAGCTCCAGAATCCAACATCATGTAGATTGGGTTGAATCCTTGAACATCATTTTGTAAATCGGTGATCAGAATTCGAGCCAACTGGTTGTTAACACGTGTCCATAAGTCAATAACTTGGTTGTAACGCTCGTTGTTGGTAATAAAGCCCATATCGGCATTGGATTGAATCTCCAATACTTCTTCGATTGCTTTATTCACTAACTCTTCTTTTTCTTTTGGAATACGAACATAACTCAAGTTAAAGCTCAATCCACCGCGGAATGCATAATGGAAACCTAAGTTTTTGATATTATCCAAGAAGTCTGCTGCCTTAGCAACACCGCTCAAACGAATGATTTCGGAAATGATATCACGAAGATTCTTCTTCTTTAATACCTCGTTTAAGAATCCTACTTCCTCAGGAACTACTTGGTTAAATATTACTCTACCAACGGTGGTATCCAACAATTTGGTTACCAATTGGTCGTTTTCACGCACAGTTACTTTACATTTCACTTTAGCATGCAAATCGGCACGACCTTCGTTGTACGCGATGATTGCTTCTTCCGCGCCATAGAACGTTAAACCTTCCCCTTTTACAATATGCTCAGGAGTAGATTTACGCTCCTTGGTGATGTAGTACAGACCCAAGATCATATCCTGAGAAGGAACCGTTACCGGTGAACCATTCGCAGGGTTTAAGATATTGTGCGATGCCAACATTAATAACTGTGCCTCTGCAATTGCAGCGTTCCCCAAGGGAACGTGAACCGCCATCTGGTCACCGTCAAAGTCAGCGTTGAAACCTGTACATACCAATGGATGCAATTGGATAGCCTTACCTTCAACCAACTTTGGTTGGAAAGACTGTATACCCAATCGGTGAAGCGTAGGAGCTCGGTTTAGCAATACTGGATGACCTTTTAAGATATTCTCCAATATGTCCCAAATCACCGGATCCTTCTTTTCAACTATTTTCTTTGCAGTTTTTACCGTTTTAACGATACCTCTTTCAATCAGTTTACGGATAATAAATGGCTTGAATAATTCAGCCGCCATATTTTTAGGTAAACCACACTCATTTAATTTTAAGGTTGGTCCTACCACAATTACCGAACGACCAGAATAGTCAACACGCTTACCCAATAAGTTTTGACGGAAACGACCTTGTTTACCTTTAAGCATATCGCTCAAACTCTTCAAAGGACGATTACCTTCACTCTTAACAGCCGATGCTCTACGTGTGTTATCCAATAATGAATCCACCGCTTCCTGCAACATACGTTTTTCGTTACGTAAGATTACCTCGGGAGCTTTGATTTCTATCAAACGCTTCAAACGATTATTACGAATAATTACTCGACGATATAAATCGTTCAAGTCCGACGTAGCAAATCGTCCACCTTCCAAGGGAACTAACGGACGCAATTCGGGTGGAATCACAGGCAACATCTTCATAATCATCCACTCAGGACGATTTTCGCCTGTATGCTGAGCACCACGGAAGCTTTCGATTACTTTCAAACGCTTCAAAGCCTCTTGCTTACGCTGTTGAGATGTTTCCGTTGCCGCTTGGTTACGTAAGTCGTAACTTAATTTGTCTAAATTCAATCGTCCCAACAAATCGTTAAGTGCTTCAGCACCCATTCTAGCAATGAATTTGTTTGGATCGCTATCTTCTAGTAACTGATTTTCTTTTGGCAACGAATCAAGAATATCTAAGTATTCTTCCTCCGTTAACAAGTCCAAATAATTTGCACCTGTTGCGATACCCTGCTGAACTACTACATAACGCTCGTAGTAAATCACCATGTCCAATTTCTTGGTTGGGATACCTAACAAATAACCAATCTTGTTAGGTAATGAACGGAAATACCAAATATGTGCTACGGGTACCACCAAGTTGATGTGACCCATACGCTCACGACGAACCTTTTTCTCGGTTACCTCTACACCACAACGGTCACAAACGATTCCTTTGTAACGAATACGCTTGTATTTTCCGCAATGACATTCGTAATCCTTCACTGGACCAAAAATCTTTTCGCAAAACAAACCGTCACGCTCGGGCTTGTATGTACGATAGTTGATGGTCTCTGGTTTTAAAACCTCTCCCATCGAGCGACTCAAAATGTCCTCTGGTGAGGCCAAACTGATAGTTATCGATTTGAAATCGCTGGATTGTTTATTTACTTTTTTTGCTTGAAGCATCTTGTTCAATATAATGTTAAACGCTCTCTAATTAGTTGTTTGAATGAGTTGGATTCAAAGTGATATTCAATCCCAAGCCACGAAGTTCGTGAAGCAATACATTGAATGACTCTGGAATTCCTGGTGTTGGCATGTTTTCACCTTTCACGATACACTCATAAGATTTCGCTCTTCCCATTACGTCATCAGACTTAACAGTCAAAATCTCTTGTAGAATGTTAGCCGCACCAAAGGCTTCCAATGCCCAAACCTCCATCTCTCCAAAACGCTGACCTCCAAACTGGGCTTTACCACCC
>JBJOFM010000068.1:0-11491 GCA_046048755.1 Bacteroidota bacterium
TAAATAAAACGGCGCGGTCCTGCTGATAAAACAGGATGGACAGGTTAATGAAAACAAAATAGGTGGTAATCAAGCGGGCCAAAGTCACCAGCGTTTCGGTCGGATTTATCGCATAAAAGTAGGAGCCAATCGCCCAAAAAAGCAGCAACGAAAACACCAACGTAAACTTGTACGCAAAGACCTGACTAATCGCCTCCGCATATTCCTTATAGCGAATGCCGATGAATCCAACCAGCACTAAACTTAAGCTACTGGCATACAACCACTGCGCGCCCATCACGTCCGATCCACCCATGTCCGGAATGAAATAGACAATCAGGTAAAGCAAGCTGGCCAAGATGGCGATGAAGGAGGATAGGGTTAGTTTCATGGGGCAAATTTAGCAAATATTATAATGCTTTGAATTTGAAGGTCATTTTAAAACCCGAACTAGCAAAGCCAAGTTGGTAATAGGATGTATTCCAAAAAGTCCAACCTACAGTACCCCAATTATTTGTGTGTACCCTAAACCTGGTGGCGTCATAAGGAATTACAGTAGCAGAGTTATGTGCACCAGTGTTATATAAATCGCCATTGGCGTTTAAAAGCTTAGAGACGATTGCATTATACCCCGCAGCACCTGTATAGGCAGTTTGGCCAGATGCAGTAAAATCAAACTGTAAACTGCCAGGTAGCGTAATTAAATAATCCCCACTTCCATCCGTTCCCCCACCCGTGCGAACTAAATTATATTCCACTTCATATTCCTTTCCCCCGACATTACGATATCGAACATAGTCTATTGATGTAGTGCCTTTAACCGGAGCAGTTGTAGTTGCTCCTATCGTAATAGCTACTGGATTAGACCAGCCTTCCGGATCCATTCTCGTCCAAATCGTCCCATTAAAATAATAATACCCCGGTGTTACCGCATCTCCACCTGTGCCAGCGGAAGCCGTATTGTACACAATCAAGCCCGTTTGGGGAGAAGCAACCGGGGATGATGTTCCCGTTTTAGAAGTTAAGGCGACGCGAGGGGGCAGTAAGCCTTTGCTAGTTGAACTCATGTCTACGATGGAAGAGGCATCCGGAGTTGCGGTTCCTACACCTAGGCGATTGTTCGTATTATCCCAAAACAATTTCGAATTATTCTGTGCAATCGCTGTTCCATCACTAAATAATAATGAGCCTGTCGTATAACTCGAATTTCCAGTGCCTCCTTTACTTACTGGCATCGTTCCAGCGCTCCATGCACCTAATTCTAATAAAGTGATTTGGTTCCCATCAGCTTCGCCAAAAGCAAAACCTCCTGCACCGCCGCCCACTATTTTAACCGAATACGTATAAGTGCCGGCTGTTGGAGCATCAATATAATTTAAACAATAGGGAATGTTCTCGTTAACTGCGGAGGCCTCTGCTTGTATTTTTTTTCCTATAGCCGTTCCATCCCTATATAACTGTAATTGAACCCAGCCTCCCACAGCGTTAGGATTTGCATCTCCAGTGGCGATGATTTGAATAGGCCTTCCTGAGGTGGTAATTGCTTGACTTACCACGATATCACCTGTTGAGCTTTTAGTTACAGAACTCGCATTTGATTGCGCATAATTAGGGACGTAGCCGCTGAAGGAGTTTAGGGAACTTTGGTCTACTAAACCATTCCATTTAGACCCATCCCAATAATAATATCCTGGAAGAACATTCGTAGGGGTAGTACCAGCAGTGGCGGTATTATAAATTACTAAACCGGTCGCCGGTGATGCAATGGTTGCCACATCTGTTGTACTTAAAAGGGCAATTCGTGGAGGCAAAAACCCTTTATTCGTAGAAAAAACATCTAATTTCGCTGAAGCATTGGGCGAGTTTGTGCCTATGCCAGTTTGAGCAAATAAACCGGTAGACAAGAACAAAAAGAGTATAAATTTATTCATTATTAATACCCTAAATATATAAAAGTGTTGACAGATAAGCTTTTAGGCGTGATGTTAACCGATTGTTGAGTTACTCCTCCATTTAATGGAATGCTTAGATTAAACGTTTCAGTGACTCCTCCGCCACTAGCGTTTCCCGAAGAAGTTCCATTTACTCTAGTAAAAACACCGGAGGCTGATGAAATAATATAGGCTCCATGAGCCACATCTGCTATTTGACCTGTATATGTCACATTAGGGAGTTGATTTTGTGCCAAAGTAACAGAATTACTTCCGGCCACCGTACCTACTGCACTGCCGTTTTGGACTAAAAAAGCATTATCAGCATTAGGCAATGTAGACCCAATTCCTAACGCTGTTGCCTGCGCTTGCTGCGTCGCACTCAAAGTCGATTTTGCACGACCATTTAACTTCACCCAGCCATTGTGATCCGCGGATTGAAAACCCGTTTTTACGTCACCGTAATTGAATTGATTAAATGGTGCATTACCAGAAATCACTTGAATATCAAACCAAGGATATGAATTTGTTACAGCAAAATCCGTATTGCCACCCAAGCCTGTTACTGCTGTTCCACTGGTAATTCTAAATGATATGACTATTGGTGTTGTTGTAGTTGTTATCATTGCTTCCGCAATTCCTCCCACTGCCCCGTATGCAGCAGAATTAGTAGGAGAATAGGACACCGTTGAACTTCCAATCCAAGAAGCGTTGGTTTCATTATACCAACACAACCCAAGTGCTCCTGAACTACTAGTAAAACTAGAAACTTGTCCCATTATCCTATATGTCCTTCCAGCTGCTAACGTAATTTGACCAGTTGTCGTATTTAATGCTATTTCTTGTCCATTAGCGTAGTCCACTTGTGTAAATGCAACCAAACTATTAGCTGTTAAATTAGTCGTTTGTGCGGATGATCTGGACCCCCTCATAAATGAAGCATTTACGCCTGATCCTGTCGCTGTGGCTATGGTAGTCCAGTTACCGCCGTTCCAATAATAATATCCTGCAACCAAACCAGCATTATTACCTGTATTGTATACCAATAAACCCGTAGCAGGATTAGAAATAGTGGTATTATCAGTCTCATTAGTTAGAGTAACCCGCGGAGGCAAAAATCCTTTGTTCGTAGAAAAGACATCCAGCTTTGCGGAAGCATTAGGCGTGGTAGTGCCTATGCCGGTTTGAGCAAATAAACCTGTAGAGATTAGTAAAAAGATGATGAGTTTTTTCATTATAAATTTCCTACAATCCAAATCTTGATTTATTGGCATTGAAATTTTGTAATACCTGTTCAGATGATAAAGCAATATTATACGTTCTTATTATTCCAATTGTACCTTTGAACATAATACCAGATTGTGCTTCACCGGTTGAGGTAAGCCTTGTTGCAATTGCAATTGGGCTAGTATTACTAACTTGTCCAATACCTGTTAAACTTCTACTAACGGAATTTGCCCCATCTCTATATAGAGTTAGCGTCTTTGTTTGAAAATCGAAAACTGCAACTATTTGCTTCCAAGTATTCACTGGAAATCCAGTAATAATTTGACTTGGAAAATTACTCCCATCATAACAAGCTACCATCATACTACTAGCATTTTCATTATATCGAATTGTGAATGGATATTTTGATTCATTATTTTTATTCCATTTTTCCAATAGTTCTGCCTCTGCATTATTTACCTGACCATTCGAAGGTTTAAACCATACTTCAATACTATATTTTTGGGAATTAGTAAAATCTGTAACCCCACTAACAGAAGGTATACTACCATATTGATTTGTTCCATTAAATGTTAATCCAATTGATGAATTAAGAGATGGTGTATTATATAAAGTCGCATCATTTATACCTATTAAATCTTTCCAAACACTACTTGCTGAGCTTGAGTAACTAGTACTATTACTTGCATCTAATTGAAATACTAAGCCTGAATTATTGACACACGTTATGGACAAACTACCATTACCCAAAGCGTTTGCAGTACCATATGTTGTAACTATTCCAGTTGATTTTGAAGCACCGCCAGCCCCTCCACCAGTAGCAGCACCTCCACCTGCACCAGCCCCTCCTCCGTAAAAACCTGCACCACCACCACCTCCGCCATTCCATCCACTTACGCCAACATTAGATCCACCACTTCCTCCATTTATACCACTACCGTTCCCACCTCCTGTACCTGGATCAAAAGGCTCACCAGCCAAACCAGGAGCCAGTGTTGAAGCGGCATAGCCTTTTTGATATCTA
Organism: Bacteroidota bacterium; assembly: GCA_046048755.1. Taxonomy (GTDB): domain Bacteria; phylum Bacteroidota; class Bacteroidia; order NS11-12g; family UBA955; genus JAGKXC01. The sequence goes on from JBJOFM010000068.1 coordinate 4,162, forward strand.
CCATTTCTTACATATTCAGTATTAATAGGTTGATTTCCATCACTAGAAGTTCCGGCAGATGTATTTCCTGCATTACCTCCTGTATAATCAGAACCGGTTGAAATTCCAGAACCACCACCGCCACCACCAGCGACAATTAGTGCATTCGCCACAGCTGGAGAAGCAGAAGTAAATACTCCAGATAAGCCTCCGCCTGCTCCACCATGATTCGTACCCGATCCCCCATCGCCGCCAAAACCGTAGGCGGCTGTCGCTGATTGTCCTGGGAACCCTCCCACGACAATATATAATACTTGCCCTGGGGTAACATTAAGTGAAGTTGTGATATTTGCTCCGGCACCACCTACTTGTCCACGAGCCCCTGTACCGCCTTTACCCCCAATGGCATTCACCTGGATTGAAGTCACCCGATTGGGAACAATAAATGTTTGTATTTCACCTTTGAAAGTAAAATTATAGGTATTAGGTACGACAGGTTTACGTAGCGCAAGGTTATTTACCATTAATTGCGCTTGCACAGTAAAAGATAATAGAACAAAAAATAGAGAAAAAGTCTTTTTCATTAGTTAATGGTATCTCCAAAAACAAAGCCTGATGCAGAAGAACTCATCACCAAGCCTACAGCACTATTTGAGACGCGAGTAGTAAAACCACTTGCAGAATTCAACGTGACGCCAGATCCCCCTCGCAAAATTATAGCTCCAGCCCCTATTTGTATAAATTGACAAGCAAAGCCCGATGGCAAACCGGTTGGTACTGTTACTGTTACGGCAGTCGAAGAGTTGATTAAAAACAATTTGTTATTATCGGAGGCTGCCACACTGAAGCTAGTATTATTACTCGAGTCTACAATCAAACCATTTGATATTTGAACCCACAAAGTTCCATTCCAATAATAATAACCAGGTAAAACGTTACCATTTGAGGTAGTGTTATAAACTAAAAGGCCCGCAGCAGTCGCTAGTGCTGTCGAACCAGACAATCCCGTAACTGGTGCGAATACATTCGTTGCAGTTAAAGCAACTCGCGGAGGTAAAAATCCTTTGTTATCTGCAAAAATATCCAGCTTAGCCGAGGCATTGGGCGTGGTGGTCCCGATGCCAGTTTGAGCCTCTGAATAAAAGACTATTAACAATAAAAAAAATAGTAGTTTTTTCATTTTAGTGTAGCTTCTAAAAGTGAAAGTCGTTTATCTAGCTCTGATTGTTTTTTCTTCAATTCTTCAATTTCGGCTTGTTGTGTTTGGATCACTTTTAAAGATAGTGCGTGAAGTGCCTGATAATTTACCGATTTTGTTTGCATCGAATCATTGGCCGTTGATACCATCTCGGGAAATAAGGTCTCCACTTCCTGAGCAATTAATCCATATTGTTTATGGTGATTATCCGAACCGTCGTTCCAATAATAATTTACAGGTCTTAGTTGTAAATATTTTTCAATGCTTGATAAATCTAGATCTAGAACCGTATTTTTTAATCTCCGATCAGATCTTGCTGTTAATGTTTGATAATAAATACCCGCACAGGCAAAATCATATGTTGCTAATCCTCCTCCCCAACCTGAAGGCCAAGTGTCAGCTATTGCACCTCCGGTCGCAGGGATAGCTACTCTTGTTTGACCAGATCTGTTAATAATTATCGCATTATTCGCTGTAGTTGTATTGAAATCCCAGCTAGCATTGATAATTAATTGGTCCGTTGGATTATTGATCCCCATACTATAACCAAAAAACCCGTTTACATCCAAGCTATAATAGGGCTTGCCCCCTCCGGTACCAGCAGTTCTTAAGTTAATGGTAGAATTTGCTGTAGAAGAAGCATTATTGCTGTTATACAAATAAATACTAGGACTAGTGGTAGCTCCTGGAGTGCCAAAAACATTCCCATTTTCGATATGCAATGAAGTTCCAGGTGTAGACGTTCCTAAGCCTAATTTCCCATCAGAGGTTAAAAACATTCGGCTGGTTCCATTCGTACCAAAAGCCATCAAACCCGTCGAAAATTGATTCATGAACGTGAGTTGTGTTGAGCTTGCATTAGGGAAACCTAAATAAGCATAGCGGTTGCTAGCTCCCTGAGGATAGAATTCTAAATAGGCATGGTCAGAACCCTCTAATCTTAAAACGGGACCATTGGATTTTATATGTAATTTCACGGCAGGAGTGGTTGTGCCTATACCTGTTTGGGCATACAACCCATATGAAATCAAGAAGAAAAATAATATTTTTTTCATATTTAATATATTACACCGAATCTCATAGTCATCCAAGTTCTGTATCCGATTGGAGACACTTTAATATATCTAGCATTAACCCGAGATGGGAATTCTATCGTTTTTTTAGTTGTGCCATCTGTATTCAAGTTTACACTCGAAAAAATAGTCGTCCAAGAGCCCGCGGTATTGGTTAAACTATATTCCACTTTAGCTGAAGTTACCCAGTTAGTGTTATCTTCTCTGCCTTGAGTTACTATTCCAAGTACCCATTGTGCACTACCTAAATCATACGTCAGCCATTGATTACTATCATTCGTCTTAGCACTCCACCCTTGTGGAGATTCAAGCCAAGGGGAGAAATGGTATCCTGCACTTGAGGATTGTCCGTAAGCGAGTGTTGCATTAAAAGTGTTATCATTAAAAACAGAACTTGCAGACCACCTTGTTGATTCATTTATAGAAGAAAGATCCGCAATTTCATCTGGATCTTGAAACCATCCACTAGTTTCATTTGGCTTTCTCCAAAAAACCCTAAGGGCAGCACCCCCACCTACTTCTTCGTGCCTAGCTCTAAATCTATATATTTGGCCTGCAGTTAAACTAATGGTACCGGTGTGAGTTCCCAATGCAGCAGCCCCGTGTGGACCATAGTGATTTACAACATTCGTGTTATCTATAAACAAATCAACAGCATCATCGCCTTCTATTGTAAATGTATATATGCCAGAAAAACGAGGGATAAAGCACCCTTCAATTTTATATAAAAAATTATCCGCAAATGTGTACCCTAGACTCAATCCATTAATATCACTTTCATTAGACCAATTCAAAACATTAATAGTATTTTTTGTATCACTATTAAATTTTCCGATAGACTTTACATTTACAGTTTGACTTGAGGCAACTGCAGCTTTAAAATAAGAATCAAAATCAGCTGCACTTGTTACATACGTATTATTGGTATAAGCATATGCTCGGTAAAGCAGGTTTCCCGATCCTTTGAAAAGCCTTGAAGTGGCAGCATACCTTGTTGAAATTAATTGTGCATTTATTTCAAAAGAGCTCATTAATGCAAAATATACTAATAATACGAAAACTGAATTTTTCATATTCATTAATTAGACATTTCTCCCGATGTGATAAAGGTGTTACTACCTAAATGCACAATGGTTAGAATAGCATACTGCCCGGCTGTTTTGGTAAAATTATTCCTATTGTTAATGGTAACTGTTGCCGCAGGTGAAATTGTGATTTGACCTGTACCATTTTGAATAATCATACAATTAAATCCGGTGGTTAAACTAATAGGGACCGTAATAGTAATCGCACTTGAACCTGTAAAATTTAAAATTTTACCATTATCAGAAGATGCCAATGTATAACTTGTGGTACCCGAAGAAGGAGAATTTAAATTAGCAGAAAAGCCAGATAATGTCCCATTGTAGGCACTGTTCGTTACATTTCCATTTACATCTAAGGTAGCTGCAGGAGAAATAGTTCCAATTCCCATATACCCATTCTCTAATATGGCTAAACCGCTTGTCTCCGAACTTCCACTAAATATTCGAAGTCTAGCATTCGCAGAGGAAGTACCTACCTGGTCAATTGTCCAGTCAACTGTGCCTCCTTGTAATGATTTTTTCAGAGTGATTTGGCCCCCTTCTCCAGCTGTGGGTGAAGTAGGATTTAAAGAAATTTCACCAGGAATCGTTCCGCTAGCGTTTCCCACAGTTAATGTCGTAAATGGAGATACGTTACCTATGCCTACACTTCCACCATTTGGATTCAATAACAAATTATAGTTAATGCTATAATCATTACTTTTTCTAGCCTGAATCCACGAACCAAAATTACTCGTCGTACTCATAAGTCCTGCGTCAACAGCGTGGGTAAATCCAGTACCACTTAATCTCAAATGACCATTTCTAGTGGATCCTGATGTAAGTGGGTCAGCCACTGTTGTCTCTATCTGAAATTTATTTACAGGCGTAGTCGTCCCTATTCCCGTTTGGGAAAAGGCATAAAACGACACCAATAAAAGGAAGACTATTTTTTTCAACCTATTTTCGTTTTGCTGGTGCCACTGCTGGTGCAGGTGCTGCCACTACACTATCTAAGCGAGCATTGCGCGCCATGTCTTTTTGTAAGCTGTCTATCGCAGAGATGATGAATTTCACTTGCGAGTGAGGCAGGTTGCTTTGGTCTGCGATCGCTTTGATCGAGTTCAAATTATTCCAGTGGTAATTCACCGTAGGTTCCGCGATGCGCATCGAGATGAATTTATCAGCGGCGAATGAGAATAAGGCCAAAGCCCCAGCAAGCATCAATACTTTTTTCATTTTATGTTGTGTTTATGTTTTAGAATAGTGCTCTAAATAATATCCATTGACTATTTGTTCCGTCTGCAATTAATTTAACCCAGTTGTTAGATGCTTCAACGCCTAAAGTGGCAGATGTCGCCGTATTATTTGCAAAGTCTGCTACTATTTTCTGCGTTCCATTTGCATTAATTGTGACATTGAAATTCGAAATGTTTTTAATGATAATTTCTTTGCCACTCATTGTGCTAGTAATAGCCGGCAGAGAAATTGTCCCCGTAGCAGCATTCGTATAAATCACATATTTATCATCCGTTGCAGAAACGGTATATGTCGCAGAAGAAGAAACCAATCTAAATGCCGCATTCGGATTTGCATTCCAAGTTGCGCCTCCATTAGCATCAGAGGTTAAAACTTTATTTAATCCTGCGCCTGTAGAAATCGTAACCGTGCTACTAAATGTTGCTGCACCTGTTGCTGTTAAAGAGGTTAATGTAGAATTACCTGATGCAGTCAATGTAGACAAGGTTGTGGCTCCTGTTACTCCTAAAGTTCCTCCAACATTCACATTTCCAACAATACCAGCACCACCGCCAACTTGTAAAGCTCCTGTTGTTGTAGAAGTGGATGCCGTTATTCTAGGCAAGTTTAAATCACCATTGATAGTAGCACTTGTTATGGAAGTGTTTCCTATTACAGCAGTATTTGATCCATTACCTTTGGCATTTGAGCCAATTACAATTTCATTAGTTGAACTGGTTGTGTTAGACAAGGCCATAGTTCCAATAAAGATACTATTAGTACTACTAGTTAGGTACCCTGAGGAAGTTCCCTGTGGTCCAGTTGTAGCATTATTGTATGCACCAGCTGAACTTCCTATGGCAATATTTGAATTTCCTGTTGTTATTTTAGACAAAGCATTTGATCCGATACTAGTATTTTCGGCAGCGGTAATTGCACTCCCCATCGAACTATTTCCAATTGATATATTTTTATCAGTTTCACCAGTAGTAGCTGAAACTAAATACCTTAATGAAGAACTGCCAAATGCGATGTTATTTGATCCAATTGTATTAGCAGATAAAACATTACTTCCAATACCAATATTGCTTAATCCACTAGTCAATGCATATAATGTGGTATAACCTATTCCAACATTATTACTTCCAGATAAGTTGTTACTAAAAATACGAGCACCTATTGCATAATTGTAATCATACGCTCCCGTACTACTAAGGTTATCAGAGGTTCCTATAGATAAGTTAGAAGCATTACTAGTTGAACTTGATCCTCTAGAAAAATTTGCTCCATTAAATCCAGCTGCATATACATTTCCTGACACACCAACACCCCCATATACTTGTAAAGCTCCCGTAAATCTTGACGTTGAGGCCGTGCTTGAACTTACCAAAACACCTCCTCCACTGCCAACTTTTAATCCCCACTTTGTTGCACTACCTGTACCACTAAAGGTTGGGTCAATATCAAGTCCAACTAATTCATCTGAGCTAGACCCTGATGTTAAAGTTGGTGAAACTACTAAACCACGTGCTAAAGATGCACTAGCTGTTACAATAGGAGAAAACGTCTTAAGGCCAGTAAATGTTTGTGTTCCTGTAGAAACCAAACCTGGATTAGTCGCACTTGCTGCTGAGAGGGTTAATGTTGTTCCACTAATTGTTCCTCCTGTTGAATATGATGTTGCACTTGTGTACGTAATAGTATTTACTCCTGAAGGTGTGGATGAAACCCAAGTAGTTCCATTTGAAGTTAATACATTTCCAGATGTTCCGGGACTAGTTAAACCTGTTCCTCCTTTAGCAACAGCAATAGTTGTACCACTCCATACACCAGAGGTAATAGTTCCCACACTAGTTAAACTAGAGTTAACCACATTACTGGCTAACGTTGTTCCTGTTAAAGTATTTGCATCAGCTGTGATTGTTATATCCGCACTACCGTCAAATGCTACTCCATTAATATTTTTAGTAGCAGCTAATTTAGTAGCCGTACTCGCATTACCTGTTAAAGCACCAGTAAATCCAGTAGAGGAAACAGATGATAATCCAGTAACAGAAGTTACCGTTCCACCTAAAGTCATTGTTGTACTACCTAGTGTAGTTGAGCTATATGCTAATTGTGCATTTGTTATAGCAGCATTGCTTGCAAGGTTACTAGTAGTTAAACCCGTTGCAGAAATTGTTCCAGCACTAATTGAAATACCAGAACCTGCAGTTAATGCTCCTTGATAATCTGTACCTGCTACTGCAGCACTTACTACTCCACTTCCGTTTGCTTTAAGTAAACCATTAACAGTTCCGGCACCACCCACATTGCATCCAATTGTTGTGCCGCTCCAGGTCCCAGAAGTAATAGTACCTATTGTATTTAAATTTGATAAAGATGTTAAAGTTGTATTAGCTGTTGCAGTAATATTTCCTGCAGTTGTTGCAGTAGTTGCATTACCTAAAAAGTTTGGAGCTGTTACATCCTGTGTAAATCTACCATTTCCTTGAACATCGAATTGGAATGTTGTTGGAGCATAATTTGCTCCTATTGCTAAACGTCCATTATCGTCCATCATTAAACGTCCACAACAACCACCTTGTAATAAAGAAATACCGGTAGAACCAACACCCGCACCTAATTGCCATATAGCACTACCATTATTTAAAACAATACTAGGAACAGATACTTGATTATTAAATGTTTTATCACCTGCAATTGTTTGTGTTCCTGTAGAAATTAAACCAGGATTGGTTGCATCAGCTGCTGCTAATGTTAAAGTTGTTCCACTA
>JBJOFM010000069.1:0-2767 GCA_046048755.1 Bacteroidota bacterium
CACCTATACCATAACTTTTTTTGATAAGAAGGAAAATCGATTAAGGATACTAGAAGGCCATGTGAATTTATTACGATGAGATATACAAATCGCAAGTTGATTTTTACAAGTTGGTTTATCCGCAAATCGAATCATGTAATAAATCATTAATTTTGTGTCCTAAATTAAACGCAATGAAATTACTTTGTTCACTTTTATTAAGCTGTGTTTTAACAAGCTTTGGTTTTTCCCAAGATCTTATTACCCTTAAAAATGGTACTCAAATAAACGGAAGCATCTTGGAGGTAACTCCTTCGCTTGTAAAATTTAAAAAGACCAGTGACGGACCGGTATATTCGATGAATCTTACTGATTTAAGTTCAATCACCTATAAAAATGGTACAGTAGAGAATTTTGGTCCTGATCCGGTAGTATCCAATTCAAATAAACCAATAACACCTGCAAATCCCGACCCGAAAGAAGATGAAATGCTAATACCTACAAAACGTTATGGCGGACCGAGGGTAGGATTAACATACATCAGCGCGGGAACGACTCGTACACGGATTGCTGAAGCATTTAACCGTGCTGATATCACTCCTTTTGTTTCTCAATTTGGGTGGCAATTTGAAACCCGTATTTTCACGCTAGAAAGTGGAGGTGCTGGATTGGTAGAATTCATTCCTATGATCGGGGGACTAGAACAAGGGTTGTTTTTACCAAGCGCATCAGGAATCCTCGGTTTTCGTGCGGCAAATGGTATCGAATTTGGCGTAGGTCCAAGTGTATCGCTTGCAGGATTTGGACTTGTAATGGCCGCTGGAGCATCCTTTAAAGTTGGTAAAATCACTTTCCCATTCAATATTGCATTTAGTCCTAACATTAAAAAAATCCTTCCAGATGAGCAGGTGTATAATCCAAATACAGGAATATACGAAACCATTCCAGGAGAAACTACTAAGTCCGGCTTTAGATTAAGTTTACTTGTTGGATTTAATTCTCGTAAGGGTTGATTATGAAATCGATTAAACTGCTTCTTTTTGTTTTTATCAGTCTCAGTTTTGGGGTATTTGCGCAGGATACCCTAATTAAAAATACCGGGGAACTTCTTACTGGAATCATAATTGATCAGGCCGACGGATTCATTTCATATCGGGGAGCATTAGGCGAGGAAATAAACCTCGTTGCTGTAGACCAATTGCTACTGATTAAAAAGGCAAATTCAGAATATCAAGTGTTGTATAAAAACGATACACTCATTACTAAATTAGGGGTTGTTTTAACGGGTAAGGTTCTCCAGATTTCTCCTGACTCGGTGGCATATTTCAGATTCAATGGACGTCTGGAATCTCAAAAACAGGTAGCAATTAGTGAATTATTACTTATTAAATTCTCCAACGGAAGCCTTGAAAACTTCATTCAAAACTTCAATAATACAAAACTAAGTGACGGAGCCCTTTATGAGCTCGGTGCAAGTGATGCGTTAATTTATTACAAAACGGCTCCAGGGGTTATTGTTGGTGAAGTACTTCTTGGAATTTCATCTATAATGCTTTACCCTATGGTTGCAGGAATCACTATTGCCTGCGTTAAACCAAACAAAGTAGACAACCCACTAAATCCTAATAATAAACTAATCTATTCCGAACCTGAGTATAAAAAAGGATATACAAAACAAGCCAAAAAACGTAAAACAAAAGACGCTTTTGTCGCCTACTTTAGCGGACTTGCCGCAACGATAAGCGCACTTATTATTGCGTTCAATTAGCATCCACTTTTTATTGAACCAAAATCAGTCATACGTGTTGAATGATATAGTATGAATCCTAATATTAAAAATATCTTTGGCGAGCCTATAATTCCATGTTGTTTAAGTCCAATGACAGGATTCTATCGGGATGGCTTATGTCGAACCGATGCACTCGATGAAGGACGCCATGTGGTGTGCGCTCAAATGACTGAAGAATTTCTTGTCTTTTCAAAAAAAGTTGGAAATGACCTTTCCACACCAATACCAGCATATGATTTTCCTGGGTTAAAAGCAGGCGACTTCTGGTGTCTGTGTGCGCTTCGTTGGAAACAAGCATTCGATGCGGGAAAAGCTCCGTTAGTTAACTTAGAAGCTACATCCGAAGCAGCCTTGGCATACATAGAAATTCAAGATCTAATTGCTCACGCCTATCGAACGATCAATGAATAGACTGGAATACAGCTATTTTGAGCTTCCCTCCACATTTTATTCTAAGGTTAGTCCGCTGAAATTTAAAAGACCTTCGACGCTACTTTTTAATAAAACACTCGCAAAAAAACTACATATCTCGGAGGATTTTATACCTGATTTGCTTGACTTAACTTTAGAAGCATCAGAAGAAATCATAAGCTCCTTCGCTCAAGCCTATGCAGGACATCAATTTGGTAATTTTACAATGCTAGGAGATGGCCGTGCAATTGTACTTGGTGAAGTGGTAGTTGAAAAACAGCGCTTCGACTTACAACTCAAAGGAAGCGGCCCTACCCCCTATTCTCGTCGAGGAGATGGTCGAGCAACCCTAAAAGCCATGACTCGAGAGTATATAATAAGCGAAGCCATGGAGGCCTTGCATATTCCAACATCAAGATCATTAGGCGTTTTTTCAACAGGCGAGCGCATATTTCGCACGGGTCCTGAACGTGGCGCAGTATTGGCACGCGTCATGAAAAGCCACATCAGAGTGGGAACCTTTGAATATGCTCGTTATTTTTTAACCAATGAAGCGCTTCAAGCTCTCTTAAATTATACCATCGATAG